>JBGVDY010000177.1:0-7021 GCA_045119585.1 Acutalibacteraceae bacterium
CAAAACTTCGCTATGGCATAAGCCATAACTTCACGAGAGGCAATGCCTTGCACTTCACTAAAAATTATAGTATAATGCAAATCAAAAGGAGTGGTACAAATGTCCGAAAGCAAATTGCGTGATATGTCGTTAGATTTCGCCGTATCTATAATAAACCTTGTTAAAGAACTCAAACTCAAAAAAGAGAATATAATCTCCAACCAAATCGGCAGAAGTGGCACGTCTATAGTATCAAACAGTGTATTTATTAAAGCAACAAATATATAAATTAGAAAGGATTGGTTTCAAATGAAAACAAATCAGAAATACGAGGCACTATTTACGCCTTGGAAGATAGGTGAAGTTGAAATTAAGAATCGAATTGTAATGTGTCCAATGGGCGGCACTTCACTTTTCGGTTGGTTTGAACTTACCGGTTGCCACTTTGACAAAGAAGCAGCAAAACTCTTCCTTGAGCGCGCAAACAATAACGTAGGTCTTATTATCCCAGGTATTGCCCCCTTACGTGATACGTTTTGGGGAAAATGGCTTTGGCAAAACGAGAAAATGTTTAAAGAGCTTAAAGAGTTTATGGACGAGATACACAAAACCGGTGCAAAGCTCTTTATTCAGCTTACCGCCGGTATGGGTCGTTCTTGGGCAATTACTGAGCTTGTAGCTCCCTTACATAAAAATAAATTCACAAGAGCCATCGTAAAACCGATTATTGATACAAGTCACGAGCTTGCTTCCCCTTCTCCTCAAAAATCACGTTGGGCGCATGATATTGAGTGCCCCGAAATGACTGTTGAACAGATTCATGAGATAATAGAAGCCTTTGCTAAAACTGCAAAACTTTGTAAAGAAGCAGGTGTTGACGGTGTCGAAGTTCATGCAGTTCATGAAGGTTATCTGCTTGACCAATTTGCTATTGAATTTTTCAATAAGCGTACCGATGAGTACGGCGGAACCTTTGAAAACCGCTACCGCTTTGCAGCAGAGGTTGTAAAAGCTATTAAAGAAGCTTGCGGAAACGATTATCCCGTATCCCTGCGTTATTCCGTAGAATCTAAAATGAAAGGTTTCTGCGAAGGTGCTATGCCGGGTGAAGAATACACCGAGGTTGGCCGTAATATGGCAGAGTCCGAAAAGGCGGCAAAATATCTTCAGGATGCAGGTTACGATATGCTTAATGCCGATAATGGTACCTATGACTCCTGGTATTGGGCTCATCCGCCTATGTATATGCCTGAAAACTGCAATCTGGATGACGTAGCTCATATTAAGAAGTTTGTTGATATTCCTGTAGTGTGTGCAGGAAGAATGGATGCAGAGGTTGGCGCTAAAGCAGTTGAAGATGGCAAAATTGATGCTGTGGGTGTTGCCCGTCAGTTCCTTGTTGATCCCGAATGGATTACTAAACTTATTGAAGATAGACTAGAAGATATTAAACCTTGCATCTGCTGTCATAGCGGTTGCTTTAACTTCTCTTCCTCAAAAGGACATGCTAATACTCAAGACCTAACTGATACAATGGGACTTGCACGCTGTGCTTTAAATCCTGAAACTATGCAGTCAAAGAAATATCATCTCGATCCCGCAAAAAAGCAAAAGAAAATTGCAATTATCGGCGGCGGTATTGGCGGCATGGAAGCGGCAATCGTTTGTGCGAAGCGCGGACATAAAGTAACTCTATATGAAAAGAGCGACAAGCTTGGCGGTGTGTTTATAGCGGCTGCAGCTCCCTCCTTTAAGGAAAAAGATAGAGCCCTTATTGCTTGGTATATCCGCGAACTTGCTAAGTATCCTATTGATATAAAAATGAATACAGAAATTAAGGACGTAAAATCACTGGATGCAGATGAAATTATTGTTGCAACAGGTGCTAAGGCTAAAAATATTCCTGTAATGGGTGCCGAAAATGCTATAGAAGCAATTGATTATTTACTTGGCAAAAAGCCTGTTGGTGAAAACGTGGTTGTTATCGGTGGCGGCCTTACCGGATGCGAGATTGCTTACGACCTTTATCTTAATGGTAAAAAGCCTGTTATTGTTGAAATGCAGGATGACCTGATTACAACCAAGGGTGTTTGTCTTGCAAACACCAGTTATTTACGTGATTTCTTTAAAACCAATAAAGTCCCCGTACATCTTGAAACCTCTCTTTCTGAGATTAACTCTAGCAGTGTAACACTAAAGGATAAGAATGGTAACGTATTTAACGTTGATGCCGATTCTATTATCCTGTCGGTTGGTTATAATCCTGATCCTATTGTAAATAAAGGTAAACACATCCATATTATTGGTGATGCCGCAAAGGTTGGCAACCTTCGTACCGTTATTTGGGGCGCTTGGGATATCGCAATGAAACTGTAAAATAAGGAGATAGAAAAATGATACTAACAAAAGAACAGCAAGCCATTCTCCAAGGCGAAAAAGGTGAAACACTTGCAAAAGTTATGAAAACGCTCGTGATGTATGGCGATGCTTTTGAAGCAGAAAAGCTTGTACCAATCACTTCAAAATACAACCACCTTGTAACGTCATTCGGTCTTAAGGTTATGGCGCCTGTATACGATTTAATGCAACAACTTTTAGATGCCGACGTTTCATCCGAGCAGAAGTTCTCGGTTGACCCACGCCCCCTTGACAAGAACGTACCTGCAAACTTCTTGCAGAATTTCGTATTCAATAATTTTATGTATACTAAACAAGATTTTTACGAGGGTCAGCTTCAAAAACTTGGTCTTATGGATAAAGACGCTTTTAGCTGTACTTGTTATATGGATGAAGTTGGCAATAAGCCCCAAAAAGGCGACGTGCTTTCTTGGGCTGAATCTAGTGCAGTTGTTTACGCAAACTCGGTTTTAGGGGCTCGATGCAACAGAAACTCCGGCATTATTGATATTATGGGCTCTATTGTAGGCTTTGTTCCTTATTTTGGTTTACTTACAGATGAAGGCAGAAAAGCTACTTGGGTAGTAAAAATTAAAACTACCAAGAAACCTGAAGCACAGCTTCTCGGCTCTGCTATTGGTATGAAGGTTATGGAAGACGTACCTTACGTTGTGGGCCTTGATAAATGGATTGGTAACGAACTTAACGATTCTGCTTGTGCATATCTTAAAGACTTTGGTGCGGCAACTGCATCAAATGGTGCAGTTGGTCTTTACCATATTGAAAACCTTACTCCCGAAGCGGTAGAACTTGGAGAAAATCTCATTGCAGAGGGTGCAAAGGAATATATTATTGACGATGCTGAACTCGAAAGAGTACAAAAGAATTATCCTGTAATTTGGAAAAATCCTGATGCTAAACCTAAGCTTTGCTTTGTTGGATGCCCCCATCTTTCACTTGAACAACTTAAAACTTGGACAGAAAACATTGAAACCGAGCTTAAGAAAAACGGCAAAAAGAAAGTGACTATGAATACCGTATTTACTGCAGCCCCCGCTGTGCTTGAAAAATTTGAAAAGACCGAGTATGCAGCAAGACTTAAAGCAACAGGTGTTATTACTTCATATATTTGCCCGCTTATGTATATGAACAATCCTCTTTGCAAGAAGATGCCTGTTATCACTTCATCAAATAAGCTTCGCACTTATACAAGCGCAAGATACTACACAGATGCGGAAATTCTTAAAACAATTACGGGAGGTAAAACAGTATGAAACAGTTTAAAGGAAGAGTTGTAACTCCCGGTGAAGTAACTGCCGAGGCGGTTGTAACCAGAGAAGGATTTAACACCTTAGCTTCGCTTCAAATGGCATTGCAGTTTGGTGACAAAGAAGTAAAATGCGGCGATCAAAGCAATAAGGAGCTTTACGGCAAACCACTTATAAACAAAGCTCTTTGTTTACCGCAGACCATTGGCTCAACAACAGGCGGTCTTGTACTTTATTGCGCTTGTTCTATGAAGAAAAATCCGGCTTGTATGCTTTTCGCCAACCATATTGACTCTCTTGCTGCGGCAGGCGCAGTTCTTGCAGATGTTTGGGTTGACGGCGTAACAATGCCTGTTATTGACGGACTAGGTGACGAGTTTTTAAACTATGTTAAGGACGGAATGAAAATTACAGTAAAACCTGACGGAATAGTAGAAGTAGAATAAAGTCACCCACTCCACGTATTTAAAACCTTTATAACTTTTTAAATATAATTATTCTAAAACGGCGGCAAAGAGATTTCCTTCTCTATGTCGCTGTTTTGCTATTTGAGCTGAAGAAAACTGCAAAACATTGCAAAGGCAATATTTTTATGGTAAAATAAAATGGAAAATTGATAAGCAAACGAACAAAGTTTTTGAAGGAGTTAAAATGATGACCAAAAAAGGGGCTAAGTCACATTTTTTAAATATAAAAACAATAACGTTTACAGGTATTATTTTATTATTGTTCGCAGCAATTATTTTATTGTGGCATAACAATGCTACCAGCAACCAAGCTTTGCCGGCTTTAGTAGCACAAATATATTTCGATGGTGAGTACCGTATAGCCGATGGCGACTGGCATAAAATTGAAGACAGCAAACATATTTCTTCTACTAAGGGTGACGTTACGCTTAAAGGCAATTTTCATATGCTAACACCGGATGGTGAATATGTAGGTATTTATAACGGTGATATTCCAATTGCACTTTATACAGATCATATTAATTTAACGTTTAATGAAGGTGAAAACGAACCTTTTGTAATTGATAATGAAAATCCAATATATGGAAATTCTGCCTGTGGCATAAATTGGAGCGCGTATACGCTTACAAGCGAAAGTGAAGAACCAATCGAAATCATTATCCATAATCCCCACAATTTTGGTAATGAAAACGCGATTGATGATATGCTTTCCAACACAGCGTTATGGACAGATATCGAGTTTGAAAAAAGCGTTCTTGCGAGAGGAAACAATCAAAGAAATATTGGTTTGTTGTTTGTAATTATTTCTCTTATATTCTTGGGAACTGCCCTGTTTTCAACCCTTATACATATAAGAAACAGTAAAACACTTTGGATTCTTGGCATTGTAATTCTATTTGCCGGCACATACCTTTCTTATAGTGCTGACGGTATCTCTTTTTGGAGTGAATCCATTGTATCTAACACAACAATTTTAGGGTGTTCGATGATATTCTATATGTTTTTCCTTTCCATTGCTCTTTTGTACTTTTTAAAAGATACAAAAACAATTGGTACAAGCACCATTGTTCTTCTTGGTTTGGCTAACGGAATATTTTTAATTCTGCCCTTATTGACAGATGTTTTGTTTTATGATATGTGGCTTTACTGGGTTGTTGCACAAATGCTTGCAAACATCATTTTGCTAGGTTGCTTTATAAGAGAACTTTTTGTTGCAAAAGGAAAAGAACGTTGGCTTTATATCGGTTCAATTTTGCCGCTTATTTCTTTCGCAGTTGATGTTATTATGACCGGCCTTGGAATGTGGAAGGGCGGACTTGCATCTAAATACATCTTTATTATTTTCTTTATTACTGCAATGGTGGCTGTGCTTAAAGTAATACCAAACAGCATCAATACTCTAGCCAAAGCCAAAGAATTAGAAACCGAAAAAATTGTATTAAATGCTCAGCTTACCGAAAGCAGAGTTTCTACCATGATGAGTCAAATTCGTCCGCACTTTATTTATAATACGCTCGGAAGTATTGAACAACTTTGTAATATAAATCCCGAAAAGGCAAGCGAGCTTGTTCATAACTTTGCAAAATATCTAAGGGGTAATTTCAGAGAACTGGATAACCCAAAACCAATTTTAATGACACAGGAAATGGAGCACGTACACCATTATATCAGCATTGAAAATGTGCGTTTCCCTGATATGACCTTCTCGTTTGAAATGAATTCCGATAATTTCCATATTCCTGCACTTACCATTCAGCCAATTGTAGAAAACGCTATAAAACACGGACTAATGAAATTGCAAAAAGGCGGTACAATCCATGTGGTTTCTTATGAAACCGATACCGATTACTGCGTTACGGTTGAAGATGACGGAG
Organism: Acutalibacteraceae bacterium; assembly: GCA_045119585.1. Classification (GTDB taxonomy): domain Bacteria; phylum Bacillota; class Clostridia; order Oscillospirales; family Acutalibacteraceae; genus UBA737. Next base: position 5,986 of record JBGVDY010000177.1, read on the forward strand.
TAGGTTTTGATACAGACTTATTGCTTGACGAAAGAAAGCACGTAGGTATTCGTAATATTCGCGGAAGATTGAAGGCAATGGTAAACGGTACTCTGGAAATTGAAAGTACACAAGGTGTTGGCACCAAAGTCCTTATAACTATTCCCAAGGAGGTAGAACGATGATTGCAATAGCTGTAGATGATGAGCCTTTAATGCTTGGTGCACTCACAAAAGCCATTAAAGCATCCAACGATATTACTTCCCTTTCGGATTTCACCTCTTGCGATGATGCTCTCGACTACGTTAAAAGCAACCCTGTCGATATTGCTTTTTTGGATATAAATATGCGCGGTATGGGTGGGCTCGCTCTTGCGGAAAAAATCATAGCTTCTTGTCCCGAGTGTAAGATTGTTTTTTGCACCGGATATGAGGAATATGCAATTCCTGCATTTAAGCTACACGCTTCAGGCTACTTAATGAAACCTGTATCGTCTGAAGACGTGCAGGGTGAAATTGATAATATTAAAGGTATCCGCCAAAGAGAAAAACCAATTACGGTAAAATGCTTCGGCAATTTTGAGGTCTATGTAAAAGGCGAAAAATTAACCTTCAAACGTTCAAAAACCAAAGAACTTTTTGCATTTTTAATTGACCGAAACGGTGCGGGAGTTACAGTCCCCCAAATAGGTGTTGCGCTTTGGGAAAATGACCATGACCAAAAGAACCATAATTATATCCACCAATTGTTTCGAGATTTGCGTCAATCTCTTGAAATGGTGGGTGTAGGAGAAATTTTTGAGAGAAACAACTATCTCTATTCCGTAAATTCCGCTAAAATTGATTGTGATTATTACAGTTACTTAAAAACCGGAAAGCCTGAATTTATAGGCGAGTATATGTCACAGTACAGCTGGGCGGAAGGAACTTGCGGATTGCTTTGGGAAAAGAAAAAATAAATAATTCTACTTATTAGAATAAGCCGTCAGTTTGACGGCTTATTTTTCGTTTGTAAGAAGTTTGTCATACTTTAAATAGTATAATGAAAGAGTAAAAAT
>JBGVDY010000178.1:0-2091 GCA_045119585.1 Acutalibacteraceae bacterium
TAAATATAATTAGTAGTGCTAAAATTCTTTTCATATAACCACCATCTATATTATACAAAAATTAACTATTGAAGTAAATAACAAAATATTATAAAATGTTAGAAAAGGCAGGTGAAAAAAGTGAATTTACAGGAATTAAAACAAAAAGCAAATAATTTACCTTTAAAACCGGGTGTATATATTATGCGTGATAAGGATGGCAAAATTATATACATTGGTAAAGCAAAAGCGCTTAAAAACCGCGTTACACAATATTTTGGATTGGGAAATAACCATATCGAAAAGGTTAAACGTATGGTTGAAAATGTAAATGATTTTGACTATATTATTTGCGATAGTGAATTTGAAGCGCTAATTCTTGAAAATTCACTTATAAAACAAAACCAACCTAAGTATAATATTTTACTAAAAGATGATAAAGGTTACTTTTATATAAAAAAAACCTATGATAAATGGAAAAAAATTGAAGCGGTAAAAAATGTTTCACGCGACGGTGAATATATTGGACCTTATAATTCGGGCTTTATCGTAAACCAAACAGTCGATGAAGTTAGCAAGATTTTTAAATTGCCCGATTGTAAACGAAGCTTTGATAAACCAACAAAGCCTTGTCTTAATTACCATATAGGACGTTGTTTTGCACCTTGTAGAAACACTATTTCACTAACCGAATATTTAGATATTATAAACAACGCAAAGGAATATATAAAACACGGAGAAGTGGCTGAAGATACAGTTGAAAACCTACGAGAAAAAATGGAAGCAGCAGCCGAAAACCTTGATTTTGAAACTGCTGCAAGACTTCGTGACCGTATAAACGCAATATTGAAAATTTCCGGTAAACAAAAGGTTGTATCTATTAGTTATAAAACGCAGGATGTTATCGCAACGGCTCTTTTTGGTGAAGAAGCTTGTGTAGAAGTGCTAATTTTCCGCAACTTCCGTTTGACAGATAAGAAACACTTTTTTATAAGCGGTATTACGGATAAAAAAGAAATTTATAACGAATTTTTACAACAATATTATATTGATAATAATGACATTCCGAATCGAGTTTTACTTGACGTTGAAACTTCTGATTTTGATGTCTTGGAACAATGGCTAAGTGAAAAATCAGGTCACAAGGTTAATATAATTTATCCAAAACAGGGTGACAGCAAGAAAATAATTGATATGTGTCTTAGCAATGCTGCGCAAAACCTTTCAGAGCATACTAAACGCGATACTAAAGAAATGTCAGTGTTAAACGATCTTAAAGAGCTTTTAAATCTTGAAGTTACACCTAAATACATCGAATCTTACGATATTTCCAATACCCAAGGTGAAAATAATGTTGCGGGAATGATTGTTTTTAAAGATGCAAAACCATATAAAAAGGCTTATAAGCGCTTTAAAATTAAAACCTTTATCGGTCAAGATGATTATCGCTCTATGGCTGAAGTTTTGGATAGGCGTTTTACTGAGTATGAAAAAGGGGAGGACCCATATTTCAAAACTTTGCCTGATTTAATTTTGCTTGACGGTTCTAAAGGTCAAATTTCTGCTGTTTTACCTATATTAAAAAAATACAATGTAGACGTACCTGTTTTTGGTTTGGTTAAAGACTCAAAACACCGCACGCGCGCTATTGCGACAAGTGGTGGTGATATTGATATTAAAGCAAATCGCAAAACATTTAGTTTTATTACTTCTATTCAAGATGAAGTACACCGATTTGCAATAGCTTATCAGCGTAATTTACAATCCAAAAAACTTTTAGAACGCGAACTAACAGCAATTAGTGGTATTGGAAACAAAAAGGCAAATTCTCTTTTAAGGCATTTTAAAACAATGAATAAAATTAAAAACGCTTCATTTGATGAACTTATAAATGTAAAAGGTATTACTCAAAAAGATGCTAATGAAATTATCGATTTTTTCAAAAAATAAAAAGGATTGACAAATTTACTTTAGCATGTTAATATATTAAAGTTGATAGAGGTGCGGTTTGCCATTAGTAACATACATTTGTGACTGACAGGTCAGTATGTGAAAGGGACAATCGCCGAAATGAAAATTCTTCTGTCAGGGAATTTTTGTTGGTTTGCAGTA
>JBGVDY010000179.1:0-2067 GCA_045119585.1 Acutalibacteraceae bacterium
AATTGAGAACGAACTTTTTGATAATATTCGTAAAACTGTTGCAAATGAGGTTAAACGTTTTCAAAAATCTGCTTCGGCTATTGCAATGCTTGATGTTTTAGCATCTTTTGCGTTTATTTCTTCGGAAAATCATTATTCAAGACCGCTTGTTAATAACAGTGGCAATATAAACATAAAATCAGGCAGACATCCTGTTGTAGAACAGGTTATTAAAATGCCATTTGTTGCTAACGATACGTTTTTAGATACTAAAGATAACCGTTGTGCAATTATTACAGGTCCTAATATGGCCGGTAAATCAACATATATGCGACAAACCGCATTAATTACTCTTTTGGCGCAAATTGGTTGTTTTGTTCCTTGTGAATATGCAGAAATCGGCGTTGTTGATGCCATATTTACACGTGTTGGAGCATCTGATGATTTGGCATCCGGTCAATCAACCTTTATGGTAGAAATGAGCGAAGTTGCTTCCATTCTTAAAAATGCAACCAAAAACAGTCTTTTGATTTTAGATGAAATCGGTCGCGGAACTTCAACCTATGACGGTATGTCAATTGCTAAGAGCGTACTTGAATATGTTGTTAATAAAAAAACTCTTGGTGCTAAGGTTTTATTTGCAACCCATTATCACGAGCTAACTTCGATGGAAGAACAATTAAGCGGTGTTAAAAATTATAATATTGCAGTTAAAAAACGCGGTGATGATATTACCTTCTTGCGGCGAATTGTTAAAGGCGGTGCTGACCGTAGTTACGGTATTGAAGTTGCAAAATTAAGCGGTATACCTAACTCGGTTATTGAACGTGCAAAGGAAATTTTAAAAGAAACTGAAGAACAGGGAATAGTCACTTATAAAACGGCCGAAGACCCTGAAATTCAGTTGTCATTAGAAACTCAAAATGCACAGGATATTTATAAAGAATTAGCTGCAATCGACGTTAATACGTTAACTCCTATTGAAGCTATGCAAATACTTTTTGATATTTGTAATAGGGCAAAAGATATTTAAAGAAACGAGGTGTAAAAAATGCCAAAAATCAATCTACTTGAAAAACACGTATGCGAACTTATTGCTGCGGGTGAGGTTGTTGAAAGACCCGCTTCCGTTATTAAAGAATTAGTTGAAAATTCTATTGATGCCGGTGCGACAATTATCACTGTTGAAATTAAAAACGGTGGTATTTCGTATATGCGAATTACAGACAATGGTTGCGGTATTGCTGCTAATGATGTTCCTACGGCATTTTTACGCCATGCTACAAGTAAAATAATTAATAGTGATGATCTTAATAGTATTTCAACCTTAGGCTTCCGTGGTGAAGCCTTAGCGGCTGTTTGTTCTGTTTCAAGGATAGAAATGCTAACAAAGACAAAAGATGAGATTTCTGGCACTTATTATAAAATAGAGGGCGGTATTGAAACTGAAAATTCTCCATCTGGTTGTCCTGATGGTACCACAATTGTTATTAAAGATTTGTTTTATAATACACCCGCTCGTATGAAATTTTTAAAGAAGGACGTATCTGAAGGTAATGCTTGTGCATCAGTAATAGACCGTATTGCACTTTCTCATCCCGAGATTTCTTTTAAATTTATACGTGACGGTAAACAAGTACTTTCCACTAATGGTGACGGTAATTTGAAAAACACCGTTTACAGTGTTTTAGGTAGAGAGTTTTCAACCTCTTTGATAGAAGTTTCAAACAATAATAGCTTAGGTGTTGGTGTTAGCGGTCTTATTTGTAAGCCTTTCGCTTGCAAATCAACAAGAAGTGGTCAGTTTACTTTTTTAAATGGACGCCTTGTCCGTTCGGGTACTGTTGTTGCTGCTGTTGAGCAAGCTTATAAAAATAGCGCTATGGTTGGAAAATTTCCTGCATTTGTTTTATTTTTACAAGTACCTTTTGATACAGTTGACGTAAACGTTCATCCTGCAAAAACTGAAGTTCGTTTTTCTGATGAAAAAAGAATTTTTGATTCGGTATATGCTGCGGTTAAAAATGCTTTAGCAAAGGGACATACACGCCCTGAAGTTAAAGTGCAAGCTAATATGTTTAATCCTTT
>JBGVDY010000180.1:0-2157 GCA_045119585.1 Acutalibacteraceae bacterium
CTAAATTCAAACTTAAAGGTTTACAAGCAGATAGATTATATACCGATACTAAAACAGGAAAGAAGTATTACGGTTCTCAGCTAATGGAAATAGGTCTTCCTATTGAAGGTTCAATTTGTAAACCTGATTATGAAACGTTTATGATTATGTTTGAATAAAAAGAATAAAGATAAACCGCCAAGCAAAAATGCTTGGCGGTTATTTTTTATTTCTTGTTTTTTCTAAATTGCAAATAATCTTCTAATATAATTACTGCTGCTACTGCATCTACAACGGATTTTCTTTTTTTGCCTTTAGTATCGGTAAAATTAAGAGCGGTATGTGCCGAAATTGTTGTACAACGCTCGTCCCACATAACAACTTCTTTACCGCTTGTTATGGCGATTTTGTCGCCAATTTCTCGGCATTCATTAGCACGTTCGCCTTCACTGCCGTCCATATTTTTTGGAAGACCAACAACTATAAGTGAAGCTTGATATTCTGTAGCGAACTTAGCTATTTTATCAACTAATTTTTCAGTATTATATTCTGTAATAACTGTTTTTGGAAAAGCAAAGCTTTCGCCGTTATCACTAATTGCTATACCTGTTCGTGCTTTTCCTAAATCTACTGACATTATAATCATTAATTTACCTCTTGTAATTATTAAGACTGCTTGATTTTGGAAGATATTCGCTTGGTAAATGCTCAGTATCATTATAAAATTCAAGTTTCATATTGTTATTATCATCTACGTTAATAAGTGCAACTGCTGTATTATCTGCCCAAGGTGTATCTTTAAGACGGTTTATATCACCGAATAAAAGATTACATATAAGACAACGTGTTACACCACCGTGTGAAGCGCAAGCAATTGTTTTACCTCTATTTTCATTTGCAAGTTCTAAAATAGTGTTGTATATGCGCTCGTATGCATTACGCATATGCTCGCCACCCTCGGGATAAAAATCCTGGGGTTTGTTTACCCAAGCATCAGCAAGTAGGGGGTAGTTTTTAAAAGATTCTGCCGTAAGTTTTCCTTCAATTATACCACCATTAATTTCAATAAGCCCATTATGTTTTATAACTTCCAAATCTTTGTCGCCTTTAATTGCTAAAGCAGTTTTATAAGCGCGTATTAATGGGCTTGAATATATTTTATCTAATTTAATATTTTCAAATTTTTTCTTTAAAAAATCAAGTTGTTTTGCGCCCATTTCGCTAACGTCAAAATCCGAAACTCCTTGAAAAATGTGTTTAACGTTTCCCATTGCTTCACAATGGCGAACAAAATAAATTTTTGTCATAAAATCACCTAGAAAAGTATACCATACAGAATATTAAAAAGCAAGTTTCAAAAAATCGGTTAATTTTACAATTTTTAAAATTATGATTTTTCGCACAAGATATATTAGGGTGATTTTTTGAAGAGAGCAAAAATAATAACTAAATGCTTTTTTTGGGTGCTTTTAATAATTTCGGTTGTAATATTTTCCGGTGTAATTTACCTCGATGGTACAATAGATAATGAATACAATATAGAAAATGGCGAAAGTTTAAATATTAATTCGGTAGTTCCGATAACAGCAGAAATACCGGGTGAAAAGTTTTCAACTACAAATAGTAAATATGCTGTTGGTGATGAATTTGACGTAAGTCTGAAGGCTTTTGGCATTTTTCCCGTTTCTTCCGCAAAGGTTAAAGTAATTGATAAATTAAAAGTGGCGGTATTAGGTACACCGTTTGGTATGAAAATATATACAAAAGGGGTTTTAATAAGCGATATTACTGACGTTATAACTGAAGAAGGTAAAGTTAATCCCGCTAAAAAAGCAGGTCTTAAAATAGGGGATTATATTATATCTGTAAATGGTAAAAAAGTTTATACAAATGAAGATTTGGGATATATTGTTGAAAATTCTTGCGGTGAACGATTACGTTTTGAAGTAATGAGAGGTAACAGCAAAATATATTTTAACTTTTCAGCTGTGTGTTCTAAAGATAGTAATCAGTATAAGGTAGGTATTTGGGTCAAGGATAGTTCGGCCGGAATTGGAACTCTAACATTCTATAGTCCAAGCACCAATATAATTTGCGGTTTGGGTCACGGCGTGTGCGACGACCAGAGCAAAAACCTTTTGGAAATAGAAAAAGGGCAAATTGTTACAGCTCAAATAC
>JBGVDY010000181.1:0-2508 GCA_045119585.1 Acutalibacteraceae bacterium
TGAGTATATTTAACACTTTATTAATAGTAAAACTAAATAACCCACCAAAAATGGCACTTGCTAATGATTTGGCAGTAAATTGCATAATTTTCTTTCTTACAAAACTTATCTTCATTAGTGATTTTATACTTTTGAGCTTAAATAAAATGTTTTTTGCTATGTAAACTGCTTCGCTCTGTACATAACCTAAAAATTTAAATAAAGTTTACCTAAAAGAAGTTGCCATGAATTTTTTCCCAGCTACTTTCGCAAGAGTTTTTACTGGTGCAAAAACTGCACCAACACCTATAGCCATTAGAATCATATCTATAGGAACAGCAATCATCCAACGCCTTAAAACAAACCACTTTCCATTATTATCTTCACCAATAATAACATTATTAGCACAATATGAAAAATAGTTATATTCATTGACTTTATTAGCAGCATATAAACAAAGCACTTCATCCCCATTCAAAAACCTACCAACCACCGGGTCGTAGTAACGGGATTGTAGATAGTAAAGCCCTGTTTCAGAGTCATAGTAATAACCGCGGTAACGGAATGGGTTAATTTTTGCGATTTCACCGTTTGAGCCAAAGGTTATAGTGCATTTACCCCAAGCATCATAGCTGTAGCGCGCTACAATATAAGCATTCTTGTCGGTAATGGCAATAATATCGCCTTGTAGGTTCTTTTGGAAGTAGAAAGGCTCGCCATTGTAAACAATACCGCAAACGCTGTCTTCGTTGTCAAAAACGGTTTCAAGGGTATTATCTAACCAAGTTTCCTTTAATATTTTACCACCGTCAAGATAAAAATCGTGTCGAATTCCGTCAATGGTTTTAGAAGTTCTAATACCGTTAGCATTATAGGTGTAAACACTGTTATCAAAAGACTTAAGCTGTCTACCCTTTTCCCAGAATAAAATATGGTCTAAATACTTAAGCGGATTGCCCTGCGCATCGTAGGTAATTTCCTTACCGTCATAATGTGAAAGACGGTCTTTCCAAATGCCGTTGTACCCATAATCTATGCCGTTTTTGTGGAGTATATTACCGTATCTATCGTAGATCATCGAGTTAATTAACTGACCGTTTTTAGTTTCAGTTAATAACTGACCTAGTGCATCGTAGGTATATCTGGTAATGCCGTCAACACTGTCGGTAACCTTAGTAATACGCTCTTCGGCATCGTATTCGTAATCAATGGTTCTGCCGTCCGAGAATGTAATCTCGCTTACAAGCTGAGTTGTTGGTGTAGATTTTAATAGCTTGTTGTCCTTGTGTTCATCTGTAATATCACCGTTAAGGTAATCAAACTGACGGGATACAAAGCCCGAGCCTAGCTGTAGCTCATCAAATTCTTTTCTGCCGAACGAATCGTTTTTAGAAATACTTACAAAGCTATGCTCACCCACTACTGTTTTAACAAGCTGTGACTCATTTTCGGCAGCGGTATATGTAATAACCTGTTCCTTACCGTCGGGCGAAATAATGCGCTTTTTAGTAAGGGTACCTTCGTTATCGTAATAGTAGCGGATTGTGGATATTACGGTTTTAGAGTTGATTAAATTATAATAATCATCAAATGTAATTTCACTCTCAACCGCTTGCTCAATTCTGCCGTTATCGTATGTATAATTATACAATTTTTTAGCAACATTGTCAATAGTTCTAACAATTTCACCTTGCGCATTATAGCCGTATTGGTAGTATGCGGTAAGACCCCTCGACTTCGCTCGGGGTGACAGTTTTTTGTCATTTCGAGCGTATGCGAGAAATCTTTTTTGACACAAGAAAAAGCGGTCAGCTTACGCCAACCGCCCTTTGTGAAAAAAATTTTTAGAAAATAGTGTTAACACGGGAGAACCGTCCCCTTGTGTTCTCTTTGTCATTTCGAGCGTATGCGAGAAATCTTTTTTTACACAAGAAAAAGCGGTCAGCTTGCGCCAACCGCCCTTTGTGAAAACAATTTTTAGAAAGTAGCGTCAACACATAGAACCGTCCCCTGTGTTCTGTGTAGAACCGTCCCCTGTGTTCTGTGTTCAAATAAAATCTTTAACTATGATTTTTTCAATTTCATCAGGTAAAAAAGCATAGATTACACATTTTTCTTTTCCATCCATTTTTGTTGAAAACCATTGAATATAATATGGGATATACTCGATATAACCATCACTTAAATTATACTCATAATCATTTCCTGCACCATTATCATTTTTAACATCAGAAAAATTCATTACAAAAACATCCGGAAAACTTTCCTTTAAATAATTAAAAATTCCTTCGCCATCACCAGTATTAAACAATTGACCCTCTATAATATTATCCTTTGAAAATTGTTCATAATTCTCATCAAGAACAACACATAGACATCTGCTTTCATTATCGGAATATACTGCTTCAATGTCGGCGTTTTTAAAATCATATTCCAATAATTTGGTCAAATCATCTCGACTTTCAATTACTGTGGTATAAACATCCTGCACTTTATAGTTTTTTGAAATTTTCGGAATCAAAAAATATG
>JBGVDY010000182.1:0-1550 GCA_045119585.1 Acutalibacteraceae bacterium
TTCTGTAGAACCCGACAATTCGCAAATGCGGCAGTATCAAGAATGGTTAGTGGCACAAAAATTATAAGCATGTTTGTATATACACAAAGCAGGCTTAAAAATGGATTTACTTGAATTAGACGGGACACTAATATGAAAAAAAGAATGTTCATAACGGACTTCAGGTCCGTTATGAACATTCGATATGGTCCGAGTACAGGACTTGAACCTGCGGCATCCTGCTCCCAAAGAAATCCGGAGTACCTGTTTCCGCTTATTTCCGGGCATTTCCGCCCCTTTCCGCTCGGAAACACATCCTTTCCGGCCGTCTTGTCTCCACTGTTTCCGTGTGCTCCGTGCGTGGAGGTGGGATAAACTGTGGTCAAGCAAAACACCCCGAATGCAGCTTCACGCCGCATCTGAGGTGTTTTTTGTCGTCTGTATGGTAACTCTTGTTCCGCCAAAAGTCAAGGCCTTTCGCAAAACAAATTTTGCCCTGCAGTAAACAAAGAAAAAGGGATTGAGAAAAGACGCGAAAAATGATATAATAATCTCACCGATAAATAAGAATTTACAAGTGAGTGTAAAAATGAAGTATATAGAATATGGAAAGCATTGTCTTGATACAATTATTCTTCTACACGGCGGTGGGTTGTCGTGGTGGAATTATGAGGATGTAGCAAATGCGCTTCAAAATGATTATCATATCATTTTACCTATACTGAACGGTCACGCCGAAAGCGACAAAGCTTTTACAACAATAGAGAATAATGCCAAGGAGATTATTGAATATATCGATGCGCACTGTGGCGGTTCGGTTTTGATGATTGGCGGTTTATCTTTGGGTGGGCAGATTCTGTTAGAAATCTTATCCCAACGGAAAGATATTTGCCAATATGCCGTCGTTGAAAGTACTCTTGTCAGACCATCAAAACTAACGTATTATATGATAAAACCGGCATTTGGCAGCTGTTATGGCTTGATTAAACATAAATGGTTTTCTGCGCTTCAATTCAAATCGTTAAAAATAAAAGCGAATTTGTTTGAGCATTATTTTAGGGATACTTGTGCGATTTCAAAAAAAGATATGATTGCGTTTTTGCAAGCCAACTCATTGTATTCCCTAAAAGAATCAATAAAGGAATGTACCGCAAAAGTACATATATATATCGGTGAAAAGGAAAATAGTTCTATAAGAAAATCAGCCGTGGATATTCACAACGCCTTGCCAAAAAGTACACTACAAGTTTTGCCAAAATTGTATCACGGCGAATTTTCCATAAACCCCGGCAACGATTATGCTCAAAAAATAAGAGAGATAATCAGTATTTGACAAATTCCAATTTATCGTTTATAAATAGGGGTATGCAAAACGCAACAATTTAACGATTACAAGGCTAAGGGTATGCAATTGTATTAAAATTGTGTAACGTTGCCATTAAAGAACATAAGTTTTGATACAGTGTTATCAGAACTTTTTTGTTTTATAGACTAAAAATAAGCCTTTTATGAGCCTTTTAGGGCTCTTTTTTGCTTTTTAGGCATAAAATCTTACCTTCAGAACACATTTA
>JBGVDY010000183.1:0-15535 GCA_045119585.1 Acutalibacteraceae bacterium
AGTAATCTGATGGTTTATACCACCATACATCACCATTATTTATGTGACGTCCCAATCGTTCATGTGACTGTTTTACTCAAAAAACAATATTTCAATAATGTCTTGTACATTTTACATTAATATGATATAATATTCAAAACCACCAAATTATGTAAGGGGATATTTAAATGTACGGAAGATTGCCACGCCATAACAAAACAGGAATGAGATGGTTTGACTTTTATTTTAAAGTATGTGCACCTTTTCTCGCAGTTGTACGTTCTTTGGCGGTTTTCAGCTATATTGGCATGAAAGATTATTTCTCTTGCATTTTTATGTTTATTTCAGCACTTTTAAATATAGGAATTATTATAAATTTTAAACCTTGCAAAAAACTTACGATTAGAAAATATCCTAAAAATCTATTTTATTTAACAATCATAGATAATGCGATAGCTTTAATAATTTCTTTGATCTCAACCATAATAGCAATTATAATATCATCTATTCAAAGCATTCCATCATTAATATTAACCGATGTGCTTTTTATTTTAAATATAGTTTATTTTTTAAAAAGAAAAAATTATTTTGATATTCTCAAAAAATCCAATTTCTCTACTACTATTATAGATAACGAACAAACTGTTGTTATTAACAATAAAGAAAATAAAAACGAATCTGCCACAAAAGAAGAATGCTTAAAATCAAAAGCGACCTTAGGTGTTGCAGATGAAATCAAAAAATATAAAGAGTTATTGGATAGCGGTGCAATTACTCAAGAAGAATTTGAACAAAAGAAAAAACAACTCTTGAATTTGTAAACACAACACAGAGAACAACACTGGGGATTGTTAGCGTGTATTGAAATAAACATAATTTTAGACGGTGCTAATTAGCACCGTCTTTTAGTTTTTAAATCTTGTAAATTCCACGGTCAAGCCCTTCAATAATCTTAGCAATAGCGTGTTGGTTATTACTTACGGTTATATAATCGGCTGCAGCTTTTACGTCATCTACTGCATTCGACACTGCAAAACCAATCCCCGCATCTTCAATCATCGAAATATCATTATAATAGTCACCCACAGCAATCGTTTTACTGCTATCTATGCCTAAAAGCTCGGCCATTTTGCAAAGGAGTTTACCTTTACTTACTTCTTTTGGCAAAATTTCAAAAAGCTTTGGTTCAGAGCTGACAAGTATAAAATCGTCGGCCTTTGGATGACTTTTTAATAATTTTTCAAGCTCTTTAATTTGTTTTGGGTCCATATGTCCAAAAATAACCTTAATAATAGGCTCCTTCATGGTTTCATAGTTGCAAGAAATATTCGGAAGATTCGTCACCTTACGAAACCATTTCATAGCTTCATTATCCTTGTTAAAATAAACTGCTTTTTCAGTAGGAAGTTGTATACCCATTTCAGGCATCTGTGTATCAACCACTTTTACAAGTTCAAGAACTTCATCAGATATAAAAGTCTTCCAAAGATATTTATCTTGTATATGGTCATAAATACCGCCGCCATTATTACAGCCGTACGGCGCGTTAGGTTTTATTGTTTCACACATTTCGCCTGTGGTTTGTGGAACTCTGCCTGTAATAAACGTAAACAAACCGCCTTCAGATTTAAAATATTCTATTGCTTCTAAATTTTGCTTTGATACCGTTTTATCATCGGAATATAAGGTTCCGTCAAGGTCGGTACAAAAAAGTATTCCTTCAAATTTTTTCACTATATTCTTCCCCTTATTTTTCTTTGCTCCTGACACCCATTAATTATAACTCTAAAACCCGAAATGTCAAGAAAAGCCATGCAAAATAAAGCAATAAAGCCTTTGAAAAAATCAATTAAATAACACCGATTTTCGCCACTTTATTTTTTTATAAAAACTCGCTTAAATTTTATTGACATTACCCATTGGTTAGTGCTATTATGTACTCATATTCTATGAGGTACGACACGGAGGTGTTGTAAGTGAAAAATATACTCTGCTATGGCGATTCAAATACTTGGGGTTGTAAACCCGGTGTGCTTTCCCGTTTTCCGAAGGATGTTAGATGGACAGGTATACTCGCAAACCTACTCGGTGATGACTACAACGTAATTGAAGATGGTATTAACGGACGCTCTACCATGTGGGAAGACCCAAGTAATTTGTGCCGTAACGGTGTTGCGGGACTTGGGTATTCGCTTTACCGTTCAAAGCCCCTTGATTTAGTTATTTTAATGCTTGGTACCAACGACCTTAATTACACCGATGCCGAAGGCTATTATCACGGCATTAGACTGTTAGCCGAGCAAATTTTAAAAGCAAACACTATTTTCCCCGGAACGTCGGATATTTTTCCCGAAAAACCAAAACTACTACTTATTAGTCCTATAGAAGAAACTGAAGAAATGCCTGCATATAAGGAATCCTTGAAATTCCCGTATTACACCCAAAAAGTGGCAGAAGAACTTGGTATTCCGTGGTTGGATGCGGCAAAGTTCGGCAAGCCGTCACACTTAGACGGTTGCCATATGGAAGCAGAATATCACCTTGCCTTAGGCCAGGCGATTTATAATAAGGTAAAAGAAATACTTTAACGGAGGTTTTTTTATGAAAAGCGGATATGTTCCTGCGGTTGGCACACCACTCGATAAGAACGGCAATTTGTGTGTAGAAAGCTATAAAAAGCAAATTGATGACCAAATAGCACATGGTGCCATCGCAATTTTAAGTATGGGTTCTATGGGTATTCAGCCCTATATGCGCACAAGCGTTTGCCCCGATGTAGCCAAAGCAGCTGTTGAAGCTGCAGCAGGCAGAGTACCTGTATACGTAGGTGCTATGGACTGCTCTATTGCGCGTGCACGCGAAAGAATGGCGGCTATGGAAGACCTTGATATAGCAGGCTTCGTGCTTACAACACCTTATTATTATGCTTGCACACCCCAAATGATTATTAATTACTACAAGGGCGCTTGCGCAGGCACTAAGCATAAGGTTCTTATGTATGATTTGGCTGTGGTTACACAATCCAAAATAACTTATGAAATTGTAAAGGAATTAATCCGTACCGTTCCCAATTTAGCAGGTATTAAATCTGCAGATATGAATATGTTCCGTAAATTAAAGCTTGACCCCGAAGTGCCGGAAGATTTTCTTATGGTATATTCAGGTCTTGACAACTTTGATATTGCGTACAAATGGGGTATTGACAAGTGCTTAGACGGTATGCCCGCTTGCACCCCCGTTAACAGCGGTAAGCTCTTTACTGCTATGAAAAACGGCGACTACGATAAAGCCGCAGAATATCTAAACAACATTATCGCGCTTAGAGATTTCTTTGTTGCAAGAGACCTTTGGCCTTCATTCAGCACCGCTATGAATTTACTTGGCTACGAAGGTAATTTTGCGATTGATTATGTTTCTCCTATAAAAGAAGAATACATAGAAGAAATTAAGAATGAATTAGTTCGCATAGGCGAGCTGTAAGTGCTAAAACAGCCCGTCTATAGTCGGGCTGTTTTCCATATAAGGAGATTATGCTATGAAACAGATTTTTTCTTCAACCATTTACGAAAATCCCCTTCCACAGTTATACCCTATGAACTCTGCTTTCCCGAATGTGTGCGAATTGTCAGACGGTAGATTACTTGCTGCTCACCAAATGGGTGTAGCTTTTGAAAGTGTAGACGGAACCACCTTTCTTTCCGAAAGCGCAGACGGTGGTAAAACTTGGTCAAAACCTTGGAAGGCTTTTGATAAATCAAAACAAACCCGTCCAACCTCAGAGTGCGGTAAAATTACCGAGCTTCCCGACGGTCGACTTGTTATGATGGGTTACGAGTTTTATAGAGATAACCCCGAGCTTCCCTTAGCAAATGCCGAAACAGGCGGATTACTTGAAGATTTTGTCTTTTGGGCAGAATCCCTTGACGGTGGCAAAACTTGGTCCGAACGCTATAAAATCCCTAACGCTTGGGAAGGCTCAACCGAAGCATCTGCTCCTATTTACGTGTTACACGACGGCAGCTTTGCAACTCCTATTGCAGGCTTTCACGCTTGGGACGGCAGCGAGGTTTCAAAAAACTGTGGTAGACTTTTACGAAGTTACGACGGCGGCAAAACTTGGAATGACGATACCGTTTGTATAGAGTTTCCCGGTAATACGGTTATTTGCTACGAGCAACGTATGTGCCAATTACAAGACGGCAGGTTAGTTGTTGTGGCGTGGAATGAAGATGTAAACGGAGAACGTCTTAACAATCATATTACTATTTCTACTGACAACGGCAAAACTTTCTCCAAACCCATTGACACAGGTATACGCGGTCAATCAACAGGTATTGTAGCGCTTGACGGCAATAAAATTTTAACCTTGCACGCCCTTCGCAGAGATACCGACGAACCGGGTGTTTACGCTTGTGTTGGCGAAATTTTGGACGGCGAATATAAGCTTTTAAGCAAAGAGCGTATTTGGAAGCCCAATACACCCATGACAAGAATTAATAACTTTGCTGAAATATTTGCATTTATAAAATTTGGTCAACCGGGTGTTATACGCCTTAAAGACGGTAGTTTTATGATGACTTTATGGATCTGCGAAGAAGGCTTATATAAAACGATAGCCCTTAAGTTCGAGCTTTAATGTTTCTTTATATTGAAAGGAGAAGGCTATATGATTTTTGATTCCATAGCTTACAAAGAACAATACGCAGGCTTAAACCCTAAAATAGATAAATTATTGGAAGAAGCAAAAAAATACACCCCTGAAAATTATCCTGAAGGTGTTTTAGAATTAGACGGCAAAGAACTTTATATGATATTTGCCAATTATGAAACCCACGATAAAAAAGAGGCTATTTTTGAAGCACACAGACAGTATATCGACGTTATGTATATGGTAGAAGGTGAAGAAACCATTTACGTAAAGCCAACCGATGATATAAAAAACATCACCAAAGAATACGACTATGAAATTGATGCGTTGCTAGGTGATTTGGACGACGACGCTACGCCTATTCGCCTAACGGAAGGCAGCTTTGTAGTATTATTCCCACAGGATGCTCACTCACCCGCCTGCGTGGTTGACAGTCCCAAAAAAGTAAAGAAAATTATTGGTAAAGTTCGTATTTAATAAGGAGATTTATTATGAAGCACGCAAAAGAATTATTCTCTCTTGATGGAAAAATTGCTATTGTTACAGGCGGACGCGGTTTGTACGGCGGCTCTATTTCTACAGGTCTTTGTGAAATGGGCGCTACTGTTGTAATTGCATCCCGTAATGGCGAAGCTTGTGAAGAATATGCTAAGGGTCTTCGCGCGCAAGGCTATAACGCTATTGGATTAACTTTGGATTTAAGCAGTGATGAATCAATCAATGCTTTAGTTGAAGAAGTTATTAAACGCTACGGCAAAATAGATATTTTGGTTAACAATGCTGTTGACCGCAGAAATATGGTAAGTTTACAGGATGCCACCCGTGAAAAGCTACAAGCATCTGCCGACACTAATTTACAAGGACAAATTATTTTAAGTCAGGCTGTTCTTAAGTATATGGTTCCTGCTGAAAGCGGAAATATTATTAACATAAGTTCTATGCGCGGTATTGACTGTCCGCATTTCCCCTTCTATCCTGAAACTTGGGGCGACCAACCCATAAGCTATACAACAGAAAAATGGGCAATGGTTGGTATGACAAAATATATGGCAGGTCGCTACGGCAAACACCATATTCGTGTTAACTGTATTGCGCCCGGCGGCTCCGACCCGGGACAAAGCGGATTGTCTGAAGACCCCGCAAAAAAAGCCTTTGTTGATACTTACATCCAAAACTGTCCGCTTGGTTGTTTTGCAAACCAAGATGATATTAAGGGTCCGGTTTGCTTCTTAGCATCCGATGCAGCTAACTATGTGACAGGTGCGACACTCGTCATGGACGGCGGTTGGACCATCTGGTAAGGAGAACTTCGTATGAAATATGTAAATGCTAAAGGACTTAACCTTTCATCGTTTGCTTTGGGTACTGTTCAGCTTGGTCTTACCTACGGTTTGGGTGAGCATAGCGAAAAGCCTACTGAAGAAGCAGCATTTGAAATTTTAGACCGCGCGGTAGATTTAGGTGTAAATACTTTAGATACTGCTAACAACTACGGTGACTCTGAAGCAGTAATTGGCCATTGGCTTACAAAACGCCGTAAAGAAGGCAAAGAATTGCCATTCACCGTTACTAAAATCGGCCCTATGAAGCATGGTTCTTATGATATTCTCCGTGATGATATTATGTATCAGGTAGAAGGCTGCTTAAAGCGCCTTTGTGTTGATAAACTTGATATGTTAATGCTTCACAATTACGAAGATTATGATGACGACCGCGACAATATACAAAAAATCTTTACAGATTTAAAAGCGCAAGGTCTTTACGAATATAACGGAATTTCTGCCTATTCTCGCCACGACTACGGCGTGATTGCCGAATCGGGATTTGACGCTACACAAATTCCTTTAAACGTGTTTGATTGGGGTCAGATTGAAAGCGGCGGTTTTCAAAAGCTTGCCGACTCGGGTATTATGATTTTCACAAGAAGCGTATTTTTACAAGGGCTTGTTTTCCATACTCCAAAAGACCTTGATCCTCGTATGGACTTCTGCTTCCCGTATCTTAATAAATTCCACGACCTTTGTAAGGAATTTGGCCTTACCCCCGCCACCTTGGCTTTGTCTTTTGTGTTATCACTCCCAGGTGTAACACAGGCTGTTATGGGCTGTGATACCGCAGAACAGGTAGAAGCAAACTGCAAGCTATTTGATGAGACTGTTAAGCTAACCAAAGAACAAATGAATAAACTTCACGATGCTTTTCGTGATATAGACCCCAGAGTAATTAATCCCGGTATGTGGTTTAACCGTATGAAATAAATAAAAATTTTTCTCCATAGGAGATCTTAAATATGGAACTCAAAAGATTTACTGCACCATTCGATGCTAGCGAGCCACTAAAACATCTGGAACAAATTTTTGGAATAGAAGAACGCCTTTTAGAAGAACGTCAGCTTAACGGAAGCGAAACTGATTTTAATACCGATATTGTTTATTTGGCGTATGAAGACAATACGTTGCTTGGTATGATACACGCCACCATCCCGAAAGCAACACCCCCTATAGCAGGGTTATCCGCAATGTTTACAACCCCTGCTGCCCGTGGCAAAGGTTTAGGCAATATTTTGTTTAAAGCAATTGTTGATGAAGTTTCGTCGCATAACGTCAGGCTTACCGTTTTAGGAACTGGCAATCCCATCGCGGCAAAATTATATGCAAAATACGGATTTGCATTTTGCCCGGGTTCTAACGTGATGGCACGTTTCAGTAGCGGCAATATGGTTGATTTTACAAACGATTATTACACCGCACCAAAGGGCAAAATAACAGTTTCACACGGCAATCAGGCAATGCGTATACCTATTGTACCATTGGTTCTGCAAACCAATTTGCCGCTTATACTTGATATAAATACCAAAATTTTTAATTCTAATACTATAACACAGCGCTCTTGTATGGGACTATATCCACGCTATTTAGAACTCAAAAAGCGTGGTGGAGATTATTATTCAGCATTTGATGAGGCGGGTACTTTGGGTGCCGTTGCTTCGGTTTCAAAACAGGAAAATAGCGATTTTAGAGCTGATTTCTTTTCACTTCCCACATTCGAATCAGTCATACCCGAAATGATACAAAAAATAGAAAAAGATTTCGGTAGCGTGTATTTTGAAACCGCTAAAAATGATACAATAAAGAAAAATATATTAATAGAAAACGGCTTTATTGCCACCGATATAGGCCATAGTGAAACTAATGAATTTACAATAAGTACCATTAAATACACTCGATAATATACTGATTATAAAAAACTAAAAGCCACCCAACAGGGTGGCTTTTCCTATGTGTTTCAATTGTCCTGCACTGTTATTTTTTCATTAGACGGGGTGTTGCCCATATGCTTTACATATACCTTAGTAAAGTATGACAAATTGTTAAATCCACTCATATAAGCACTTTCCGAAACATTATACTGCCCACTTTTAATAAGCCTTTTTGCATTTATACACCGCAAAAAATTAAGATAATCGACTACCGTCTTACCCGTTACTTCTTTAAAACGCCTGCAGAAATAGTACTTACTAAAGCCTACAAACTCACTTAGTTCATCAATAGTTATAGGTTCAGAAAAATGTGCATTAAGATACTGTATTGTATTTGACACCATCTTATTTATTGCATTTGCATGTCCTTCGCTGCCCTTGTACTCGCGATATATAACCGCAACCATTTGAAGACAAAGCGCCTTTACTTCTTCCCTATAGCACAAAGGCTTTTCATTCATAAGCTCAACAATTCTTGAAAAGCAATCACACGGTAAACCATTTCTATGCACTGCTGAAAATTGACCGCGGTTAACAGGTATTCCAAACTTGGTGCAAAAACCAATATCAACAGTTATACAATAATAGGCGCATTTTCCGTTTAATCCCCGAATATTATGTGCACAGTTAGGTGAAAAAAGAATAAGTTCACCCGGATACAAGGTATTTACCACATTGCCTGCCTCTATCTCGCACACGCCGGACACAATAAATAATATTTCAATATGCTCGTGCCAATGCGATGAAAATGATCTTATCGGTTTTTTCTCATCAAAATGGAATCTGAGCGGAAAATCAGCATCGTAATCATCGTGCAACTCGTATTTTGTATATGGCATAACACACCTCAAAGCAATATTGTGTTAATTTTAAGCAAAATCCCTTTATTTACAATGGTTTAAAATATTATATAATAAAAGCACAACAATGTCAATGTTGATTAGAATCAAAGGGGTAATTTATAATGTATAACTTTTCTATTGGTGTAATGCTGGAATCATTTAAGCTTCCTACAGATGTAGCATTAAAAAAAGCAAAAGAAGTAGGGGCCAGCGGCATACAGGTGTATGCAACAAAAGGCGAACGCGCCCCTGAAAATATGACTCCAACAAAGCGTCGCGAATTTCTTAACGCTGTAAAATCCGAAGGACTTATCATTTCGGCACTTTGCGGTGACCTTGGAAAAGGGTTCTACAATCCCGAGCTTAATCCGGGACTTATAGAAAAATCTAAACGCATTCTTGAAATGGCAAAGGAACTTGATACCAATATCGTTACTACCCATATTGGTGTTGTACCGGAAGACGAAAAGCATGACCGTTATAAGATTATGCAAGAAGCATGCTTCCAATTAGCCGAGTACGCAGATTCTCTTGATGCACATTTTGCTATTGAAACAGGCCCTGAAACATCACTTGTTTTGAAAAATTTCCTAGATAAACTCGGTTCAAAAGGCGTTGCGGTTAACCTCGACCCTGCCAATCTAGTTATGGTAACAGGTGATGACCCTGTAGGTGCAGTACATAACTTAAAGGACTATATCGTACATACCCACGCAAAAGATGGTGTGCGCCACTATTATAGAGCACCTGAAGAAATTTACAGACTCGTTGAATCAAAAATGCTCGCCGCTCCATCATTTACTGAAGTACCGCTTGGCACAGGCAGTGTAGACTTCCCTGCATATCTTAAAGCGCTTGACGATATTGGCTATCATGGATTTTTAACAATCGAACGTGAAGTTGGCGATAATCCCGAAAAGGATATTCGTACAGCTGTAGATTTTTTAAGAAAACATATATAGGAGATTTTTCTTATGAGTAAAATTAAAGTTGCTATAATCGGAACAGGTTCTATTTCAAAACAGCATATTAACGGTTATCTTCAAAATAATAATGTTGAGCTTTATGCTTTTTGTGATATAAACGAAGTTCAGCTTAAAAAAATGGGTGAAAAATACGGTATTACCCGCCTTTATACCGACAAGGATAAAATGCTCAAAGAGCTACCCGAGCTTGATGCAGTAAGCGTTTGTACTTGGAATAGCGAACACGCGCCCTGTACTATTGCAGCGTTAAATGCAGGTTGCCACGTTATTTGCGAAAAGCCAATGGCAACAAATGCACAAGAAGCCGAGCTTATGAAACAAGCCGCTATAAAGAACAACAAGCTTCTTATGATTGGTTTTGTTCGCCGTTTTGGCAATGACTGCCATATACTTAAGGATTATATCGAAAATGACTATTTTGGCGATATATACTACGCAAAAGCGGTATACCTTCGCCGTAACGGTTCGCCGGGGGGTTGGTTCGGTGATAAATCACGCTCTGCAGGCGGTCCGCTTATTGACCTTGGTGTTCATGTTATTGATTTAACCCGTTATTTAATGGGTAATCCTAAGCCGATTTCGGTTTACGGTGCAACCTTCAACAAGCTTGCTAACAGACCTAACACCCATAAAGCAAAAGGTGCTTATGCCTCTATCTCCAAAAGTGATAAAGATATTTTCGACGTAGAAGACCTTGCAACTGCAATGATTCGTTATGATAACGGCGCAGTTGTGTCCGTAGAAGCATCCTTCTCTCTAAACATCAAAAAAGATGTTGGTTCAATTGAACTTTGCGGTACTAAAGCAGGCGCAAAGGTTGACCCCGAAATTGAAATCTTCTCGGATATTAACAAGTATATGACAAATATCAGCTTTGCTACCCCTACCGCTCTTGATTTTAGCGGTCTCTTTGAAAGAGAAATTTCTCATTTTGTGGATTGTATTGTAAATAACACCAATTGTATCTCACCTGCCGAAGATGGCATCGCTATAATGAAAATACTTGATGCTATTTATGAATCTGCAGAAACCGGCCACGAGGTAATTTTATAATGAAATACGCCGTTAGTATTTATAGCTTTAATCAATATCTGCAAAAAGGCTTTTCTCCCGAAGAATGTATTGTAAAAGCAAAGGAAATGGGCTTTGATGCAATTGAAATAGTTGATTTTATTTTTAAAGATAACGACAAACTAAGCTATGCAAAACAGCTTAAACAAAAAGCTGATGAGGTTGGTATTGAAATATCAAATCTTGCAATAGGCGCAAATTTACTTTCGAAAGACGGCGTAAAGCAAGCGCTTGAGTATGTTGATGTTGCAAGTGTTCTGGGCGTTACTTGTATGCGCCACGATATGTGCTTTACCGAGGGACTTAAACACTGGCAAGGCTATGATAACGTAATTGATACTCTTGCAAAAGCAACTACCGAAATAACCGAATACGCAAAAACCAAAGGTATTAAAACCATGACCGAAAATCACGGCTTTTTTTCTCAGGACAGTATGCGAGTTGAAAAACTTATAAATACTGTTGCAAACGAAAACTTTGGTATGCTTATCGATCTTGGTAACTTTCTTTGTGTAGATGAAGACCCCGTAACAGCCGTCGGCAGATGCGCAAAATACGCATTTTACGTGCACGCTAAGGACTTTATTGTGAAAAGCGGCAACGAGTTTGACCCCGGCGAAGCCTTCTTTATGACACGTGGCGGTAATTACCTTCGCGGAACAATTATCGGTCACGGCGACGTGCCTATTGTAAACTGTCTACGTGCGCTTAAAAGAGCAAACTATAACGGATATATCGCTATTGAATTTGAAGGCATTGAAGACTGTATAGCGGGCATACGCATAGGCTTTAACAATTTAAAAAGATTTTGCGAAAGCATATAAGTTAATCCATCCGTTATTAGTAACGGATGGATTTTTTCATAAATCATTGACACCAATAAAAAAGTGTGCTAAACTCATTATCGCATAAATTAGTCACATTATATTCATATAGCTTAGGTGATAAAATGAAATTTAATCAGTTATTTAAGGATAAAAAAGTCAAAAACGCGATATACATCGGTGTTTTATGCTCTGTTTCCTACCTTGCAGTATATTTTGCAAGAAATATTTTAGGTGCCGTTACACCCCAAATGATTGAAAACGGCTATAATGAAAGCTATATTGGTAAAGTATCCTCTACTTATTTTATTTGTTATGCTATAGGGCAACTAATAAACGGCATAATAGGTGATAAAATTAAAGCAAGGTATATGATAAGCATTGGGCTTTTTATGGCGGGTATAACCAATTTTTTGTTTTCGGTTCTATCACAAAATTATGGCAGTCTTGCTATAGTAGCATACGGTCTTACGGGCTTTTTCCTATCTATGATATACGGACCTATGACAAAAATAGTAGCCGAAAATACCGAACCCATTTATGCCCCAAGGGTTAGCTTAGGATATGAATTTTCGGCACTTATTGGCTCCCCCATTGCAGGAATTGCCGCCGCAATACTTGTTTGGCAAAGTGTATTTATTACAAGCAGCGCTATTCTTGTGTTAATGGCAATAATTTGCTTTGCTTTTTTCCTTTTCTTTGAAAAAAGCGGAATAATAAAATACAATCAATACACCCCTAAAAAAGAAAACGGCAAAGGCATTAAGGTTTTAATAAAACATAGAATTATTAAATTTACACTAATTTCGGTAATAACGGGTGTTGTAAGAACAACGGTTGTTTTCTGGATGCCCACCTATTTTTCGCAATATCTTGGCTTTACTCCCAAAACATCGGCATCAATTTTCACAGTAGCAACACTTATTATTTCACTAACCACATTTATAACCGTTTTCTTATACGAAAAGCTTAATAGAAATATGGATAAAACCATTCTTATTATGTTTACAACGGCATCCTTGTTCTTTATTTTGCTTTATTTTATCAAACAACCAATTTTAAATATTGGGTTTATGGTAATTGCAATAATGGCATCAAACGGTGCCGCCACAATGCTTTGGAGTAGATACTGCCCAAGCCTTCGCGATACGGGTATGGTTTCAAGCGCCACCGGTTTCCTTGATTTTATGAGTTATATGGCTGCTGCCGCATCAAGCACCCTTTTCGCCAATGCGGTATCACAAATTGGTTGGGGTAACCTTATTCTTATATGGTGCGGATTAATGCTTTTCGGCGTTGCAATTTCTATCCCCCGCAAAACTAAAAATTTATCGGTATAAGACTAACTTTTATAAGAAAACAGATACACGAAAATTCGTGTATCTGTTTTTATTAGCCCATATAAAGCTTTTTTCTTTGGTGTTTGTAAACCACCCTAAACAAAACATACCGTAAAACGGCAATTATAAGCCAGGTAATCGGATATATTATAAAGAGTGTTTGCGGGGTGTGGTACTCTTCAACTCTAAATACCGTAAGACACCACAATATACGAAGTCCGCAAAATCCTGCTAAAGAAATTATAGTGTTTGATATTGAAACTCCAAGTCCGCTAAGAGCACCTGCGGTTGTATCCATAACACCTTGAATAATCAAAGGTCCAAAAATAAAACTTATTCGCACAATACCCCAAGCAATAGCCTCATTGGAATCGGTTATATAAAGTCCCAAAAGTGGTCTTGCAAAAACAATAACAAGGGTAGATAACGCCACAACCGCAATCGTGCAAAGCATAATCGAATTATTGTATGAGCGTTTCACCTTATCGTAATTTTTTGCGCCAACATTATAGCCAACAAATGTCATAGCAGTACTCAAAAAGGCGCCTGTAACCACTTCAGCAAAGGCTTCAATACTACTTGCCGCAGCATTACCCGTAATAAATCCGGGCAGGAACGCTAACGAGTTAATGGACGACTGGATTACAACGTTTGATAAAGAAAAGGTTGAAGACTGTATACCCGCAGGTATACCTAATCTCAAAATCTTACCTAAAGGCCTTTTAGAAAATTTTAAATTCTTTAATGATAATTTAATATCGTCATTTCTTTTCATAAGCGATATAACAACAAAAATTGCCGCCAAGGTTTGCGAGCATACCGTAGCAAGCGATAAACCTATAAGGTCCAAATTAAATATTGCCACAAAAACATAGGTCATTATAAGCTTTACAGGGGCTGTTACCAAAAAGAAATAAAACGGCTTTTGGGTTTCACCATTTGCACGCAAAATCCCTGCGCCAAAGTTATATACCATTGAAGGCACCATTGTCAAAAAATAGGTTTGCAAATATACTGTAGCATTACTTAAAATATCACTCGGTGTATCCATAGCGCTAAGTAATGCGCCCGACAAAAGCACACCAACAGCGGTTAATACTAAACCAATTATACCCGACAAAAGCATTGCCGTATGTACGTTTTCCTTTATTGATTTTTTATCCTTTGAGCCTATAGCGTGGCTTATTGCAACCGCACTGCCGGTAGCAGTACCCGCAAAAAAATTAACCAAAAGGCTTCTTATCGCGTTAGTTGAGCCCACTGCAGCAACTGCACTGTCACCACTTGTTCCAAGGCGTCCCGCAAGCAATACGTCTGCTACGTTAAAAAACTGTTGCAAAAATCCCAGCAGTATTAGCGGTATTACAAAACGCACCATTTGCACCCAAATATTGCCACTGCTCATATCAAGCTTTTTATTCATAATAAAATCTTTCACCCTTGTTGACTTCAGAGTTTCAATTTGCTACAATCATTATAATGGTTAAGATTAGTCGAAACATAGATGTTTCGACATAAAATCTTTGATTTTACGACAAATTTTCAAGGAAAATTTGTCCTTTTCCATTGCAATGAGTGTCGTGCAAAATTAAATATGATAATTTAATTTTGCCAAAGCCACTTAATAAGTGGCTTGTCTAAACGCTCTAAAAGCGTTTCGACTAACCACAATCATTATATTACCGTTTTAAGCAGAAATCTTGCCGTTTTTAAAGTTTTTTATGTCACTTTTTGATATATGAGGTAATTTTATGCAACCACTATTTAATATAATCCGTGAAAAAAGTCAACAAATAGGTTCATTCCATTATGAAAACGATTGGTGCGCACTACAGTTTCACTCCCAAATAGAAATATGCATTATTCATGAGGGCGAGATGGAGATGTTTGTAGACGGAAATAAAAAGATACTTAAAAAAGGGGATATTTCGATAGCGTTAAGCTTTGTACCCCATGCTTATAAAACCCCCGTTCACTCCCGCTCTTCCATAATTTTTATCCCTGCAAATTTGTGCGAAGAATTTACAAAGCTAACCGAAAATAAGCGACTTGTTAACCCCTTTATATCCGACTCTAATATATATGAAAAAATCAACGCTTATTTTTCACTTTTACAAGAACAAAATATAAATGAAATCAAACAACGCGGAATTATGTACGTTATTTTAGGCACGCTTTTAGAAAAATTACACCTTGAAGAAATTAAAAAGCCTATCGACACAGAGCTTGTTTCAAAAATTTTGTTTTACGTAAGCGAAAATTATAAAAATGATATTTCGCCTAATCAAATTGCCGAGCATTTCGGCTACAGCCAAAGCTATATTTCAAGGTATTTTAAATCCTGTTGTGGAATAAATTTAGTAAGGTATATTGCCCTTATGCGCTTAAGACATGCAGTAATGCTTATACAAGAAGATAGTTACAATATAACCGATTGCATTCTTGAAAGCGGTTTTTCCTCTAACACAACCTTTTACCGCACCTTTAAGTCTGAATTTGGTTGCTCACCAAAAGAATATATAAAAAAATTAAAAACCAAGATTAGTTAAACAAAAAAGACACCCTGTTGGGGCACCCTCCGTAAGG
>JBGVDY010000184.1:0-3586 GCA_045119585.1 Acutalibacteraceae bacterium
ATATATTGAAAAGCACACCGGAACCGTTCTCAACCCCGACTCTATTTTCGATATGCAGGTTAAACGCTTGCACGAATATAAACGTCAGCACCTTAATGTTCTTAATATCATAAGCGAGTATTTATTCATTAAGAATAATCCCACTGCCGACTTCACACCAAAGACCTATATTTTCGGTGCTAAAGCCGCTCCCGGATATTTGCTTGCAAAAGAAATTATTCAAATGATTTATACCCTTTCTAAGGTTATCGAAAGCGACCCTGTAGTTAAGGATAAACTCAAGATTTTATTCTTAGAAGATTACCGCGTAACTATGGCAGAGCTTATGATTCCTGCTGCCGATATTAGCGAACAAATCTCTCTCGCTTCTACAGAAGCATCCGGTACGGGTAATATGAAGTTAATGATGAACGGTGCTATCACTTTAGGTACCGAAGACGGCGCAAACGTTGAAATTCATTCAGCTGTAGGCGATGACAATATCTTCATTTTCGGTATGCAAACACCGGAAGTATTAGCACTTCAAAAAAGCGGTTACCAACCCGAAAAGTATTATAACAATAACCCCATTTTACGCGAAGCGCTTGACTTTATTGGTGCAGGATTTGGCGGTAAACGCTTTGATAACATTTACAACACCTTTAGATATCACGATACCTATATGGCACTCGCAGACTTCTCTGACTACAAAAACGCACAAGCAAAGGCAACTTCCATATATAATCAACCTGAAGTTTGGCAAAAAATGTCGCTCACAAATATTGCAAAATCCGGTATATTCGCTGCAGACCGTTCTATTGACGATTATGCCCGCGACATTTGGAACGCCACCCCACTTAAATAGATATGAATTACTATCCGTTCGATTCGAGAAATCCATTATACAAAAATAAGTTTGGTGCTTTAGCCGAGGGTGAAAACCTTCGGCTAAAGGTGATTTTACACAAATGCGCACAAGCACATTCGGTTTTTTTAACCGTTAAAAACGACACTACAGGTGAATGGACCGATATACCTATGCCGGAAGCGGGATATCTTGATGATTACCGCTTTTATGAGTGTGAATTCAGTCTTGACGAAGGGCTTTATTGGTATCACTTTAAATATCAAAATAGCTTTGGCGAGTTTTGCATAAAAAAGTTTGACCACTCCTTAGGTGCAATATCAAACGACGGGGACAGTTGGCAGCTTACTGTATATTCTAAAGACTACGCCACACCCGATTGGCTTGACGGTGGTATTATTTACCAAATCTTCCCCGATAGATTCTTTGCCTCAGGCAAGCGGAAATTAGGCGTCCCTAAAGACCGCTATATTGTAAAGGATTGGGAAAAACAGCCTGAATACCGTATGGACGACCCGTTTTATAAGCTCGGTAATGATTACTACGGCGGCGACCTTAAAGGTATAGAAGAAAAACTGCCTTATTTAAAATCATTGGGTGTTAACTGCATTTATTTAAATCCCATTTTTGAAGCGCATTCAAACCACCGCTACAACACTGCCGATTATATGAAAATCGACCCATCGTTAGGTACAGAAAAGGATTTAGAAAATCTTGTAAAAGCGGCTAAAAAAATTGGTATTTATATCATACTTGATGGTGTTTTCTCTCACACCGGCGCCGACAGCGTTTACTTTAACCGCTATAACAGATACCCAAACGCAGGTGCATATAACTCTAAAAAATCACCCTACCACAAATGGTATAAATTCGATGACAGTACCATAGGATATTCGGCTTGGTGGGGTGTACCTTCACTTCCCGAGGTGGACGAAAACAACAAAAGCTTTACCGATTTTATAACCGGCGAAGACGGAGTTATTCGCAATTGGCTTAAAAAGGGTATAAAAGGCTTCCGTTTAGACGTTGCGGACGAACTGCCCGACCAATTTTTGGATAATATCCGTAAAGCTATTAAAGCAGATTCTCGTGACAACTTCCTTTTAGGCGAAGTATGGGAAGATGCTACAAACAAAATAAGCTATGACGTGCGCCGTCGTTTTTTAAGGGGCAGCCAGCTTGATTCGGTTATGAATTACCCATTTTCAAACGCTATTATCAACTACTTGCTTGGCGGAAACTCGCGTAATTTAATTGATATTGTTTTAGAAATTTTAGAAAACTACCCACCACAAGCGGTTAAGCTTTTAATGAACCATATCGGCACCCATGATACACCCCGTATCCTTACCCTTTTGGGCAAGGGCGGCATAGCGTGCAACGAACGTGATTGGCAAGCAAGGCAATCCTTATCAAGTGAAGAATTGGAACGTGGCTTGGCGCTTTTAAAGGTTGGTGCACTTATACAGTATACTTTACCGGGTATTCCGTCGCTCTACTACGGTGATGAAGCAGGTGTAGAAGGCTACGGTGACCCATTCTGCCGCGCAACCTACCCTTGGGGCAAGGAAAACACAAATCTTTTAGATTACTATAAAGCTTTAGGTGAAATACGTCGTAATAACAAGGCTTTTTGTTCGGGCGAGTTTATACCCGTTTATGCAAACTTTGGCGAAATTGTTTATATTCGTAAATCGGATAACGAGCAAGTGCTAATAGCCGTAACCCGTTGGCATGAAGGCAGTCAGGTTACTATACCCGACGAGTTTATAAACGCCGAATGCCTTTTGGGTGAAAAACCAAACGGAAACCAAATCACCCTACCACCTTTCGGATATTCGGTTTTAAAAATTTAATAGTTTTATAGAAAAAAGAAGCACGAAAAATTCGTGCTTCTTTTAATTTTAATACAGTTTATGCGATATATTTTACTTTAGTAAAACACTAATTATTGCAAATACTATAATTTCTGCTATTGCTACTGTGCCCAAAGTAATGAACAATTTCCTATACTTTTCTTTAAAGCGGATTGCAAAAATTACCGAAAGCACCAATACCACAAGCGGCAACACAGCAAACACAATTGTTGCTAAAACGTTTACAATTGCTTCTGCAGCTTCTTCGTCGTTAATAACGCCCATATCTTCATTATAAAGATTATAGCAGTTTTCTAGGCTCCACAAAGTATCAGGGTCGGATATTTGATAAACGGTACATTCTCTCGCACCGGCTTCAAAATATTCATAAAGTCCTTCAGAATTGTTCATTCCTGATTCCATATAGTCGAGATAATAATACGCATCATCCACGAGAACAATCTCGCCAATAACAACGTATACGTTATTCTTTAACTTTTCATCAAGTTCAATCTGAACCGCAAAGCTTTCCACATCTGAATAATTTATTTTTATTGATTTTATGGTTTCTTTAAGCTTTGTGAGTGTGGTTTCAAGGTAATTTTTTTCGGGGTACATAAAATCAACGCCAACTTCATCTATTTCGCGAGTTAAGGCACTTTGAAATCTATCCATATACTTATTATTTAAATAAGTAATAGACATCTCTACCCCTGTATTAAGCCTATATTCTGCCTCTATAACCAAGCCGTTCGTCATCGGTGTTAAGTCTAACTTCGCAACAGTTTTCATTTGCTCTTCAGTCAATTTTATATTTATACTGATGATTTCTTTGTCTGCATAACTATCGCCATAGCCGATATCATTACCGTCAATAAGTGAATAC
>JBGVDY010000185.1:0-4566 GCA_045119585.1 Acutalibacteraceae bacterium
CACTTTGCAAATCCGTAGAGTGCATATCAACACAAGTTATACGGCGGTTACCGTAAGTAGAGTAATAATAAAGACCTTTATCCATATTCATACAAGCGCTATAAACCGTTATATCAAATTCGCCGTTTTCGTTTTCAAATGCACCCTTTACTCTTTCAACCGATGAAAGCAAATGGAAAAATTGCCCCACAGATTCGTTTTCACAAGATGGTTTTACCGAATTTTTATTTAAAAAAGTCATACGAACAAACCTTGATTTTGAAGAAACATCTCCAGGAAGCCCTAAGGCACCTAATCCCGTGCTATAATCAGAATATCCTGAGATTTTATTGCGCTTTACATTTTTATCATTATTTTGCAAATGTTTGTAATCTTCTAAATTTTTAAGTTGATATGGAAATGGCGGATTATTTGTAAGCACCCCAAGATAATTGTCAAATATATACATACCGTCTTTCATAAACTCTACCACAATCGAACTATCGCGGTCGGCAATCATCCAATGAAGCGGTGTATTGGGCAGCTTTTCGCTAAAGATAATATTTGCAAGGTTGATTCTTGATAATAAGTTTTTAGCTTCCTCTACTGTTTTTGCTTGTCCTAAAATCCAAGGTATAAGTTCAAATGGTGCTATATTATCTTTCCCGTTTTTTAATGGAGAATAATATGCGTTTTCGGGAAAAGCGAGCCCTGCCATAGCAAGCCCGAATTCATTTACTCCATCATAGAAAAGCGGAACACCTTCTACCACGGAAGCCATACCTATCATCGCATAATGCTTTGTCATTTCGCCCTTTTTTCTAAACGTTAGTGGAAAACGGCGTGGCATTATACAAATTTCTTCATTATATGAAACATCAAGGTCAAGATTTCTACCAAAATAGTGATTAAAAGCATCAAACTTTAGCGCTGTGCACATAGTTATTCATCCTTTGTAGCATTATAGAAGTAGTATGCCACTAAATTTATAAAATTTTCGTTACGGTACTATAGAAAATCGGCACAATTTGTGATACAATTTACTAAACGGAGGTTATTACTATGAAAATGGTTTTACTAACAGCGTTAGGCGTTGGCGGTGCAACGGTTATTGGTGCACTGATAGGCTTTTGTTTTAGAAAAATATCACACAAATTTTCGGATATAATTTTATCCTTTGCCGCAGGTGTTATGCTTGCAGCCGCAATTTTAGGTCTTATTTTGCCATCACTTGAGTACGGCGGAAAATACGGTATTATAAAATCTATTATCGGTATTTTTGCAGGTGCGCTTTTCCTTAATGTTATTGATAAGGTTGTCCCACACCTTCATAGATTTATAGAAACCGATAATGAAAATTATAATACTTCAAATGCAAATCGCATACTTTTATTTGTTCTCGCAATTGCTATACACAATTTTCCCGAAGGTATTGCTGCAGGTTCGGGTTTTGGCTCAGGAGATACGGCTCAAGCTTTAATGATTGCCGGCGGTATTGCGCTTCAAAATATTCCCGAAGGCTTAGTTATTATTGGTCCTATGCTTTCAGCAGGCGTAAGCCCACAAAAAACCTTTATCATTGCGGCTTGCACAGGCATTGTGGAAGTTATAGGTACATTGATAGGCTATTTTGCAATTAGTATTTCTGCCGCAATTTTACCATTTGGCTTAGCCTTTGCAGGCGGAACTATGCTTTACGTTATAAGTGACGAAATAATACCTGAAACACACGCTCATGGAAGTGAACGCGGTGCCACCTATTCCCTACTTATAGGCTTTTGTGTTATGCTTATAGCCGATGTGTTTTTAGGATAGAAGCCATTAACTTATATTATTAAAGGGTGATTATCTTGATTGCAGATATGCACACTCATTCTGAATACTCGCACGATTCAGTTTGCTCAATAGAAAATATGTGCCTTTCTCAAATTGAAAAAGGCACTAAAATTTTTGCAGTAACAGACCATTGCGATATTATTTGGTGCAACGATAAAGACGTTATAACTCCTATAAAAAATGCTTATGACAACGTAAGGCAGTTAAATGAAAAATACGATGGTAAATGCAAAATATTAGCAGGGGTAGAAATTTGCGAAACGTTCTGGTATCCACAGGTGTACCAACAAGCTCACGATTTAGTACCCTATGACGTAATAATAGGCTCTGTCCACACTACTAAGTATGATAAATATGACGCACCCTATTCGCTGATGGATCTTTCCCCTTTTAGCGAAAAGCAGTTGTACGAATTTTTAGATTGTTATTTTGATGACGTGCTTAAAATGATAGAATTTGCAGATTTTGATATTTTAGCGCACCTCACGTGTCCAATAAGATATATCGTAGGAAAATATAAATTCAATATTGATATTAGCAAATTTGAAGAAAAAATTTTGGCAATTTTAAAAGCTATAATAGAAAAAAATATAGCTTTAGAAATAAATACTTCGGCATTTAATACTTTAAATGATTTTATGCCAAGCAAAACAATAATAAAAGAATACTACGATATGGGTGGAAGACTAATAACCTTAGGTTCAGATGCCCATATTGCCGAAAACGCATCAAATCATTTTGATAAAGCTATAACTATAATAAAAGAAATCGGTTTTGAAAATATATGCTATTTCCAAAACCGAAAGATAAATAAAATTAAAATTTAATCAGTTATAAGTCCATCTATATCATCGATATTACATAACGTGTTTAGATAGGTTTTTTCAAATTTACTTTTATCACATAATAAAAATTTCTTTTTTGAATTTTTAATCATAATTTTTCTTATATTGTTTTCCATAATTGAGTTGTCTGTAGCAATACCGTCAGCCACACCCCTACAGGAAAAGAATGCAATATCCGCATTATAGTTTTTTAAAACTAATTCAGCATCAGGACCTATGTATGAAAAAGATTCAAGTGTCATTTCGCCACCGGTGCAAATTGTTCTGATACCCATTGATGCTGATTCTAACGCAGTTTTTGCACCGTTGGTTATTACTAATATGTTTTTAAATTCGGTAAGAAATGGCAACAAATGAAATGCTGTTGTGGAAGCGTCAAGCATTACAACATAACCATCTTTTATGTGTTCTAATGCTTTTCTTGCAATAATTTGCTTTGCTTCGTTTTGCTCAAGATGGCGTATAAATAACGGTATACGTTGGTCAGGCGAGTTTGTTTTAAGAGTTACTATGCCCCTTTTACAGCTTAGTAGCTCTTTTTTTTGAAGAAATACTAAATCGCGC
The DNA here is from genome assembly GCA_045119585.1 of Acutalibacteraceae bacterium. Taxonomy (GTDB): domain Bacteria; phylum Bacillota; class Clostridia; order Oscillospirales; family Acutalibacteraceae; genus UBA737. Next base: position 3,225 of record JBGVDY010000185.1, read on the forward strand.
CTTACTGTAGGCTCACTAATAAATAATTTTTTTGCTAAATCCTTTACCGAATATGGTTTTTGCGCCAAAAGATTTATATATTGGTTTTCACGGTTATATATCGCCATATCGCACCTCAAATAATCAAAATCTAATCACTATAATCATAATTATAATCAATTTTTAACCATTTTGTCAATATTGTTATTATTGGTTGACTATAAGTATATAATACTTTATTATATACCTATATTATTCTGGGGGACTGAATATATATGTTTGAAAATGTAAGCGAAAAAAATTGCGTATGCGGTAAAGAACATAGTTTCACTTCAAAGGTAATAACCGAAAAAGGCGCCATAAATAAACTTCCTTCTATACTATTTCAACTTAATTTAAAAAGTGCCTTTGTTGTTGCCGATAAAAACACCTATACTGTCGCAGGAAAAAGCGTGGTAGATATACTTAACAAAAGCGGTTTCGGAACCTACGAATATATTTTTAATAATGATATACTTGAGCCCTGTGAATCAAATGTAGGCTTAGCGCTTATGAATTTTAACCCCAAATGCGACGTGGTTATTGGTGTAGGCTCGGGCGTTATTAACGATATTTGCAAAATTGTCGCTAACGTTTCAAATAAAAAATACATAATAGTGGCAACTGCCCCCTCTATGGACGGTTACGCATCTGCCACTTCTTCAATGACAATGGAAGGTCTTAAAATATCACTAGGCAGCAAATGTGCCGACGTAATTATCGGGGATATAGATATACTTTGCAATGCACCTATAAAAATGATGATTTCGGGTCTTGGTGATATGCTTGCAAAATACATATCTATTTGCGAGTGGCGTATATCTAATGTCATAAACGGTGAATACTACTGTGAAGATATAGCAAATCTTGTAAGGGAATCGTTACAAAAGTGTGTAGATAATGCTGAAAGACTTTTAAAAAGAGATGAAAAAGCCGTAAAATCCGTTTTTGAAGGATTGATTTTATGCGGTGCGGCTATGAAATTTGCCGGTGTTTCTCGCCCTGCTTCAGGCATTGAACATTACCTGTCGCATATATGGGATATGCGAGGTGTTGAATTTAATACCCCTGTAGATTTTCATGGCATACAATGTGCTGTTGGTACACTGATTTCAATAAAGCTTTACGAAAAGCTTAAAGATATTATCCCTAACAAGGAAAAAGCGTTAGATTATGTAAATAAATTTAATTTTTCTGATTGGGCTGAAACTTTAAGGGCGTTTCTTGGCAAAGGCGCCGAAAGTATGATAGCCCTTGAAGCAAAAGAGCAAAAATATAATTTAGAAAGCCACAAAAAGCGCTTAGAAACCATAATCGATAAATG
>JBGVDY010000186.1:0-3500 GCA_045119585.1 Acutalibacteraceae bacterium
GGTCATCGAGTGACATATTTTCAAGCATAGCATCATCAATCTGCTCAACGTCAACCTCTTTTAAATCTTCTTCGGTAGGTTCTTCATCATAGTCAATATCAAATGTAGGCGGTTCGGAAGCAAGCTCGTCCAAATCGTCAGGTGCATTTTCGATATCATCAATGCTGGAAGCTAACTCAAAATCTTGATTATCAAATTCTTTTTCTTTTTTGTCGTTAATTTTTTTATCAGCCATTTTTACCATTCCCTTTATTTTTATTTTTAATTATTTCTTGTAGCTGGTTTGCCCAATCTTCAACAGTTTGCTCCTTAGGCTTAGAAGAATTTAATCGACTATACTCTTCTAATATTACCTTTACACAGTCATTTAATACGGTTTTTGCATTATTTCCCGCCTTATCGCTGTTTTGAAGTGACACAATATACCCCACTTCTCCAACAGAAAAGTTTTGCGCAAAAAGTGATATATCCGACACATCGCCTTTTTCATAAGCGTCAAGCAAACACCTGTATGCACGTCGGTTTAAATCGGTAAGCATTTTATCTATAGGTAATGCTTCTTTTGCAACCACAATAAAATCGGGGTGCTGAAGCAGTACCGATAAAACCATTTCCTCGGCTGCAACACCTTTAACCGACAGTCGCCTTTCGGGGTTTATATCATCCTTAGTGTATTTAGGTCGGATAATATCGTCAATTTCCTTTTTCTCTTCCCTTTTCTTGTTTTGACGGCGGTATTCATTTACCTTTTCGGTAAGCGCCGTACGGGACACGTTGTACTTTTCACAAAGCCTGCCTATATATATATCCCTTGTCATAGAATCGTTTGAAGCAGACAGTATCTGCGCCGCTTTATTAAGGTATTTAAGTCTGCCATCATCAGTATCTAGTAAAAGCCCGTCAGCCGCCATAAGTAATTTATACTCAATATCACTTACAGCGCCTGTCAGTAACGCTCTAAAACGGTCGGGCCCGTTATTTTTAATAAACTCATCAGGGTCTTTACCGTCAGGTATTACTACAACCCTTATATTTAGCCCTGTTTTCTCTAAAAGTTGAGAAGCACGTGCTATAGCCTTTTGACCTGCAGCATCCGCATCAAGCATTAAAACAATTTCCTTTGTGTAGCGTGCTATAAGGTTTACCTGCTCAGAAGTAAACGCTGTTCCCAAAGGAGCCACCGCATTGGTAAAGCCTGCTTGGTGTAGAGAAATAACGTCCATATTACCTTCTACCAAAATTATCTGCTCACTACAGTTGTTTTTAGCATAGTTAATACCAAATAGGTTTTCACTCTTTTTATAAACCGGTGTATCCGAAGTATTTACATATTTAGCACCTGTTTTATCTTCACCAGGCATAGCTCGTCCGCTAAATGCTACCACGTTACCGCGTATATTAATTATAGGAAACATTACACGCTTTCTAAAGCGGTCATAATAACCACCTTTTGAACTTTGGGTTATAACATTTGCGGTAATCATTTCGTTTATGGTAAAGCCTTTTCCCTTTAAATACTTTATAAGCGCATCCCAACTATCGGGTGCAGCTCCCAAGCCAAACTGCTTAATAGTTTTAAGGGTAAGACCTCGACTTGTAAGATATTGCAAAGCCCATTTTCCGTCTTCACTCATTAAATAATTGTGGAAAAATTTTGCACTCTCACGGTTTATATCATAAATACGGTTTCTAAGCTTTTGCATAGAATCGTCATATCCGTCTTGCGGAAGTGTAATACCACTTTTTTCAGCCAAAAGCTTAACCGATTCAATGTAGTCTAAATTTTCAATAAGTCCCGTAAAGGTGATAACATCACCGCCGACACCACAACCAAAGCAATAAAACGAACCATTCTCGGGATAAATTGTAAAAGATGGAGTTTTTTCACTGTGGAACGGACATAAGCCTACAAGGTTTTTACCCCTACGCTTTAAATTTACATACTGCGAAATTGTAGTTTCAATATCGTTTTTATATTTAATTTCTTCAATAACCTCATGCGGTATTGCCACGGTTCCACCTCCTTAAGTTTCACATTTTTTTAAATTTGCCAGGCTTTTGGAATATAAATATCTGAATAAACGGTTATAGCGTAATGGTCGGTCATGCCGGCAATATAATCGGCTATAACCCTTTCCTTTGAGTCGTCTTCAAGATACTTTAAAAACTCCTTACCCATTTTTTCAGGATTTTTATAAAGCGACTTAAAAATACCCTCTATAATACCGAAAACTTTAACTTCTTCAGACTTTGCCACTGGGTTTCTATAAACCGATTCAAATAAAAATTCGTGTAGCATATCGTAATATTTTTCGGTTTCGCTATCCATTTTTATATCATCTTTGCTGTTTTGCACGATAGAATTTACAAGACTACTTATTCTGGCACTCTTATCGGTGCCTAATTTTTGGGTAATTTCTTCAGGTATTTGGGTTGGTAAAATTACTCCTGCGCGAATAGCATCGTCAATATCGTGGTTTATGTAAGCAATTCTATCAGCAAAGCGAACAATTTTACCTTCAAGCGTATCGGCAAAAGCGCCTTTTGTATGCCGCTGAATACCGTTTAAAACTTCATACGTAAGGTTAAGTCCCTTACCGTCCTTTTCTAATTTTTCACAAACGCGTGCGCTTTGGTCATAATGAGTAAATTCAAACGGTAAAAGTTCATTTAAAGCTCGCTCCCCGGCGTGACCAAAAGGAGTGTGGCCTAAATCGTGACCTAATGCAATAGCTTCGGTTAAATCTTCATTAAGCCTTAATGCGCGGGAAAGAGTTCTCGCTATTTGGGAAACCTCTAAAGTATGAGTAAGGCGGGTTCTGTAGTGGTCAAGCTCAGGTGACAAGAAAACCTGTGTTTTATGCTTTAAGCGTCTAAACGCCTTGCAATGTATTATACGATCGCGGTCTCTTTGAAAATCCGTACGAATATCGCACTTCTCTTCCCACTTGGCTCTTCCTTTAGAATTTATGCTAAGGGTAGCGTTTGGTGATAAGATAAGCTTTTCATTTCGCTCGGTTATTTCTCTTATATTTTCCATAAAATCTACCCCTTTCATATTATATATTAGCAAAAAAATTGCAAATTCCTTTATTTTTCTTTAAAAGGCATCAATTTTTTATGTTTTATTTCAAAATTTAATCTTGCACTAAAGGTTTCAATTAATTTAGCGCCAAATGCTTCCACTTCGGATTCGGGCAAAGAAAACTCTACCGTTACATTTTCGGTAAAAACAGTATCGTTTATTTCACATCCGCATCCCGTAAGCAAATTAACTAATTTTTGGTGGTTAGGATAATCACATACTATTTCTAAAACGGCGCTTGGCACCATTTTGTAAACTTCTGCTTTAGCTAATACGTCCTGCACCGATTTAGAATACGCGCGCACAAGACCGCCCGTACCCAAAAGCACGCCGCCAAAGTAACGGGTTACCACAACGGCAATATTCTTAATAGCAGAGCCTTCTATAACGTCAAGCATAGGCTTGCCTGCAGTAC
>JBGVDY010000187.1:0-4936 GCA_045119585.1 Acutalibacteraceae bacterium
GGGGTGGTAATATATGATTTGTAAAATAGCTGACTTTGTTTTCGAATTTAAAAATCCCTCCAACAACTTGGAAGATTTTCTTGAAAGCTATACATATAATGCCGTTCCGCAGTTTACTATAGAAATAACACCGCAGGAAATAGAAGAAAAACGCAATATTACTCCGACAAAAACAAGCGTATTCCAAGGTGAAATAAATGCAGCTCATCATAAAGTATTAGAAAATATCATATTTTTTGATGCCCTATTTTTACACGCTTCCTTAATAGACGTAAATAACGTTGGTATTGCCTTTACTGCCATTAGCGGAACAGGAAAATCAACTCATACCCTTTTATGGCAAAAACTTTTAGGTGATAATGTTCAAATTATTAATGGTGATAAACCTATTGTCCGTTTTGAAGACGGAATACCTTATGGCTATGGAACACCTTGGTGCGGTAAAGAACATTGGGGCAAAAATGCCAGAACCCCCATAAAACACATCTGCTTTATTGAACGAAGCGAAACAAATAGTTGCGAAAAAATAACTGCCAACGAGGCACTTAAAGGAATTTTTAGCCAACTGCATATTCCTAAAGACCCTACCGCCGCTTTAAAAACGCTTGAGCTTTTAGATAAGCTTTTAAAAGCGGTTAATATTTGGGTGATTAAATGCAATACCGATATCTCTGCAGCAGAAGTTGCTTACAATACAATTTTTAAAGGAGAAATATAATGAAACTTAAATATACCTTTGCTATAAGCGAAGTTGCCGGCCAAACAGTTGCCGTTCCAATTGATAGCGGTTACGGCGAGCAAAGCATTATTAAGACCAATGAAACCGGTGCCTTTATTCTAAATCTCTTAAAGGAAGATATAACCCTTTCCCAAATTGTTGCTAAAATTAAAGAAGAATTCGAGACCGAATCCCAAGAAGCATTAGAATCAACCGTAAACAAATTTATTGACAGCCTTAAGGCAGCGGACTTAATTATATGAGCAATAATTTTGAAGTTGCAAAAGGTATTTTAAGAGAAAAAGGCGAACTTTCGGGTGTTACGTCAGGTAAAAGCATGTATCCCCTTTTTCGCAATAATAAAGACCACGCGGTAATAATTCCGCTACCGCAAAAACCAAAGGTTAACGATGTACTTTTATACCGCAAAGTAACCACTAATGAAGTAATACTTCACCGTATTGTAAAATTAAAAAACGGTAAGCCCATTCTTCGCGGTGATAACTGTTATTTTACTGAAAACAATATACGCCCCGAAGATATTTTGGGTGTTATGAAAGGCTTTTACCGAAATGGCAAATACTATGACTGTAAAAAGAGCATTAGCTACAAGCTTTATATTTTATTCATTCGCACAAGCTACCCTATAAGGTATTTATTTAAAAGGGGCATTTCTCTTTTAAGAAGAATAAAAAATTATTTCTAATAAAAAAGCTACTTCAGTTATAATACTGAAGTAGCTTTTTTTACTTTGATTCAGTTTCCGATTCGGCATCTGTTCCCGTTTCTAAAATAAACTTTTCCATTTCCTTGCTTGCGAGGTCTAAATCATAAACGTATTGCCACGAGCCGTTTATGGTTTGTCCTTTTGAAGGAATTTCTTTATTCGGTACACTCATATTTTCAATACTAGGTTTTGATCCTACCGCCCAAAGACCCATACTCATAATATCCTGTGTTGAAAGGGATGTTTGACACTGTGAAAGCACCATTTCAGCAACCGCCGGAAGCTTGGTAACGCTTGTGTCCTTAACTTGATCGAACATGGCTTGAAGCACTTCTTTTTGACGATTGCCGCGTTCTATATCACCGTCAATTTTTCTAATTCTTGAATAACAAAGTGCTTGTGCACCTGTAAGGTGTTGCTTTCCTGTTTTAGAAATATTATCACATTTAATATCGGTCTGTTTTTTCAGCTTTGGTATAATGTAACTGTTAAGGTGATCCTTTTCTTTTTGGTTTACATCAATTTCAACCCCACCTATATAATCAATTATACGTGAAAACTCATAAAAGTTTATGGTTACATAATCGGTAATTTCAAGCCCAAAGTTTTTATTAAGCGTTTTTACTGCCATAGTTGATTTACCGAAAGCGTAAGCGTGGGTAAGCTTGTCCTTGCCCCTGCCATCAATTTGAACGCATGTATCGCGCGCAATGGACGTTAGTTTAATTTTATTATGCTTTTTATCAATTGACAAAACAAGAACCGCATCCGAACGTCCCGAATCGTTATCCTTACGAGAGTCGATACCTAAAAGAGCAATATTTTTAACCGACGAATACGTGCTTGTCTGAATATTAAGCTCTATGGGGTCTTCAGTTTCAAGCGGAATACGCTCAACATTATCAAGTAAGGAAAAAGCATAAAAATAGCCGCTGCCTACTATCAAAATTAAAGCCGATAGTACAATACAAATAGTAGCAATAACAACGGTAGCCTTCTTTTTCTTGCGTCTACGTTTACGACGCTTTTTACTTGAGGACGAAATATCTTCATATTTCGTATGGCTATATAAATCTACAGTATCATTATTATCAAAATCATTAGTATAACGCATAACATTCTCCTAAAAAAGTGCTTTCATTTAAGCTTATTCATAGTATACGACATTTTAATTAAAATGTCTACAATATTCTTCCCCTTTTTATTGAGTCGGTGCCAAATTTTTGCCTTACCTTATATATAGAGTCTTCAACCTTATCGTTATATGCTTCGTTATCACACTCGCCAAAAAGGTCTTGCTGAACTGCTACTTCGTTTTCTTTAAGACCTATTGCTCGTAGTCCTACCGAGCGCAAGGGCTCAGAAAAGGTGTAATTCTTGCAAAATAAATCATATCCGCGCCGTGCCAGTACCAATGCGGAATTCGTGGCAGTTTTATGTGTAAAGCTAAATTCCTTAACTGCAAGCGAAGAAGTACGAATATGCACTTGCACTCCGCTTGCATATAAATTATGTTCTCTTAGTGTAATACTTATAGTTTCAGCAAAGCTTAAAAAAGCCTGCCAAACTTCATCGTTATTCGTGAAATCCTTACCGCAGGTTATGGATTTTCCTACGCTTTTAGGCTTGCTGTCTTTAGTTATAGGCATTACCGGTGACGTATCTTCTCCCAAAGCATGATTCTTTATATCAACACCGTTTTTACCTAAAAGTCTTTTAAGAGTGATATCATCGCAAAGAGTAATATCCCTTATAGTTTTAACCCCTATTGAATTAAGGCGTAAAGCGGTATTTTTTCCAACAAATAAAAGCGTATCAATAGGAAGACCCCATAGTTTTTCTTTGAAATTTTCTCTGTTTATAACCGTTACAGCATCCGGTTTTTTAAGGTCAGACCCCAATTTTGCAAACACCTTATTAAAGCTTACCCCAACCGAAATTGTAAGCCCTAATTCTTTTTTAATGTCATTTCGTATCTTGTGGGCAATCTCTTCTCCACTTCCAAAAAGAAGTGTACTGCCTGTAACATCAAGCCAACATTCATCTATACCAAACGGCTCAATTAAATCAGTATAACGGGAGTATATTTCCTGTGCCTTTTTGGAATACTTCTCATATTCATTATATATAGGCGGCAAAATTACAAGGTCCCTACATTTGCGCTTGGCTTCGAAAATAGGCTCGGCCGTTTTCACATTGAAACTTTTTGCAAGTTCGTTCTTTGCAAGCACTATGCCATGACGGTTCTCCTTATCACCGCAAACCGCAACCGGCATATCACAAAGGGTAGGATTAAATAATAGCGATACCGATGCGAAAAAATTATTAAGGTCGCAATGTAATATAATTCTATCGGCCATAATCCCACCTCTTTCCAAACATTTGTTCACAATTTATTATACCATTTGCCACTATAAAAGTAAATAAGAAAATAATGCCGTTATGCGACAAGCCTTTTTATACATATAATATTTTGTACAAATATTTGGAGGGCTTATTTTGTTAAATCTTATCTTACAATTAATTGCTAACGTCTACTATTTTGCACTTCACGTAACAGGCGCAGGCTCTTTCCCCGCTCCCTTATCCGGTAAAAGAGAAAGCGAACTGCTTGTTAAAGCGCAAAAAGGCGATCTTACCGCCCGTAATACACTAATAGAGCATAACCTGCGCCTTGTGGCACATATCGTTAAAAAATACTATGCCGCAAGCTCTAATCAGGATGATTTACTGTCTATTGGTACAATTGGACTTATTAAAGCCGTTTCAACCTTCAAATCAGATAAAAATATTCGGCTTGCTACCTATGCTTCACGCTGTATTGAAAATGAAATTTTAATGTATTTTAGAAATCAAAAAAAATCGGCGCAGGATGTATACATAAATGACCCTATAGAAAGTGACAAGGATGGCAACACCTTAACCTTAATCGATGCTATTGCTGATAAAACTGATATTGTAGAAGAACTTGATACGAAAATGAAGCTTGAAAAATTAAAAAGTATAATAAATACTACTTTGGACCCACGTGAACTTGAAATTATAACCTTACGTTATGGTTTAGGTGGAAAAACCGAGCTTACCCAACGCGAAATAGCAACAAAGCTTAATATATCGCGAAGCTACGTGTCACGAATAGAAAAATCTGCCCTGAAAAAACTCAGAAGCAGATTTTAAAATAAACTATTAAATTATTCTTCAGCCACAAAGACTACGTGCTCAATCTCACACAAACAGGTTATATCAAATTTAATTTGATTAGAAATTGTAACTATCAATCCTAAATTGCCTTCTGTTCCGCTTTTTGGTGACATAACTGAAAAGGTGATTTCGCTATTAATCTTTTTAGAAATTGCATCCATTGTTTCGTTGGTTTTATATAGGTTGTCAATCTCAACGTAAACCATTTCGGTAGACCTTTTTTCTTTTTCAAATCTTGTAAATATTACAATCGAAATAAGGAAAAGCACTGTAGTAACTATTGCACCCAA
>JBGVDY010000188.1:0-4482 GCA_045119585.1 Acutalibacteraceae bacterium
TAAAAGACTGTTTGCCTTGTCAATTTGACCGTTTTTAAGTAAATTTCTAATATATGTTGAAGATACAGCCTTACCGTCAATATCAACCTCATCACATATACAGCATTCTATTCCCAATTTATCGCAGTATTCCTTTAAGAATATAGTATCTCCCTCTCCGTTTTTTCCAAAGTGATAATTAAATCCACAATAAATAAGCGAAGGGTTATATTCCGATATTAAAAAATCCAAAAAATCTTTAGGTGAAGTATCCTTAACCTTTAAAAAATCTAAAGCCACAACATCACAAAAACCCATTTTTTCAAGCGCTGTAACCTTAGCTTCATAATCCATAATAAGTTCATCTTTACCGGTGAAATACATTTTAGGCGGTTTCAAAAAGGTAACCGCTATTTTTTTATATCCACAAGGTATAGATAAAACACTGCGGTGCGCAATATGAATACCGTCAAAAGTGCCTAAAGCTATTGCCGTTCTCATTTTGCCACCGCCTTGTAATAATTTATTATACATTTAATATTAAGCTGATTTTTTTCTAAATCAGCAATGCCTATACCTAAAAAGATGTCGCCAAATTTCACTCTTAATAATTCGTTTTCACAAAAATCACCTATATGTAGGCGATCAAACGCAAGCTGACCGCCGTTACAAAAACGGATTGCCTGCTTTTCGGTAACCTTGCATTCACGAAGGTTTAATACAGCATTTTCTTCAGGGACTATTTTGTCACGAATATTTTGCTCATCTAAAGCATCCAAATCCGTACATTCGCTTATGTTAAAGCCACAAGTTTCGGTACGTTCTAAGGCGGTTAGCGTAGCGCCACAGCCCAAAAATTCACCTATATCATGCGCTAGTGAGCGAATGTATGTACCCTTTGAAACAGAAACATCCACCGTAAAGCAATTGTCGTTGTCCAATTCTTTAAGCATATCAATGCTAAAAACTTCTACTTCCCTTTCAGGAATATCTACCGTTTCACCACGTCGAGCCAAATCATAAAGCCTCACACCGTCTTTTTTCAAAGCACTATACATGGGTGGCTTTTGTTTGATTTTACCAATAAAATGTTTCAAGGCTTCGTCTAAACTTTCCTTTGAAACATTTACTTCGCGTTCCAATAAAACCGAGCCTGTAATATCGTCTGTATCGGTAGTAATGCCAAGCTTTATTTCAGCAGTATAACGTTTGTTAGCATCAAGCAAAATACCGCATAAAGCGGTTGCTTTACCCAAAAAAATAGGTAAAACACCCGTAGCCATAGGGTCCAAAGTACCGGTATGACCCACTCTTTTTTCGCATGCTATTCGTTTTATACGCGAAACCGCCGTGAAGGAAGTAATACCTTTTGGCTTTCTAAGGAGTAAAAAACCTTGCATTTTATTCCTCCATAGATTCCTTTACCGCATTAAGTATCTTTTCTTTTGCTTCTGCTAAAGTACCGCTAACCGAAGCACCTGCCGCACCCTTATGACCGCCACCACCCAATTTTTTACAAATTGCGCTTGCATCATACGGTTCGTAAGTACGCACCGAAACCTTAAACTTGTTTTCATCTGTTTGCTTAATGGTTATACCCACCTTCACGCCTTCAACACTGCGTGATATAACGGCTATCCCCTCAAGTTCGGTACCGCTGCAGCCTGTACTTTCTTGCATTTTATCAGTAACAGTCAAAAGCATACACCTATCGTCGAAATGATACTCTGCAGTTTCTAAAACCTGTCTTTCAAGTTCCAAAAGCTTTTTAGGCTTGGTATCAAACATAAGTCGGTTAATTTCACTTGCATTTATGTTGTATTCATAAAGCATTGCCGCAATTATATGTGTTTTAGCAGTAACGGTTGCATATTTAAAGCTACCGGTATCTGTAACCAAGCCTGTATAAAGTGCCTTGGCAGTAACGTCATTAATATTAACCCTCATTAGTGACAAGAGTTCGAAAATAATCTCTGTAGTAGCCGCAGCAGTAGCATCCAAATAAAGATTATCTGCATACTGCGCGTTAGAAATATGATGGTCAATACAAAGATTTACAATATCACCGAACTCTTCTTTTAAGTCGCCTAAAAGAATTTTATCCGCAACGTCAACCGCAACAATTGTAGCACCCTCGCGTTTTACATGGTCGGTGCCGTGAACAAAATAATCATATTTTTTCGGTATAACGTCGGCGCATAAAACACTTGCACTCTTTCCGATTTCTTTGAGACCGTAATAAAGCGCAAAAGCCGAGCCCAAGGTATCACCGTCAGGTGAAGCATGAGTTAAAATAATATAATTATCATGCTTTTTCAAATACCTTGCACACTGCTTTAAAGTAAGCAATGTGCAACCGGTATCAGTTTTCTTTTTCATCGTTGTTATCTCCGTTAAAAGAATCGATAATTTTGGATATATTAGCGCTATGCTCAATAGAATCATCCGCAACAAAGCGTAACTCAGGCACTTTTCTAAGCTTTAATCTTGAGCCTAATTCACGTCTTAAAAATCCGGACGCATTTTTAAGTGCTTTAACCGAGCTAACGGTAGCTTCATATCCCTCAATAGCGCTAACATAAATAGTAGCATAAGAAAGGTCACCAGAAACATCAACCTTAACAATGCTTAAAAGCTTGCTTACTCTTGGGTCTTTAATCTCACGCAAAAGTTCTGACAAAGCTATTCTTACATCCGATGTTATACGGTTTATTCTAAATCCTGCCATTAATCTCTATATTCCTCCATAATAAAGGCTTCAAAAACGTCGCCTTCCTTAATGTCAGCAAATTTTTCAAGACTGATACCGCATTCGTAGCCTTGAGCCACTTCCTTAACGTCATCCTTGAAACGGCGGAGCGAATCAATCTTATCTTCACAAATTACAATACCGTCACGTACAACACGGATTTCGCAAGCGCGAGTTACCTTACCGTTTGTAACGTAACAACCTGCAACAGTACCAACAGAAGAAATCTTATATACGCTACGAACTTCGACAGTACCTAATTGATTTTCACGATATTTAGGTGCTAACATACCCTTCATAGCCGCTTCAATTTCTTCAATACAATCGTAAATAATGCGATACATACGCATATCTACGCCTTCACGCTCTGCCATAGCTTTAGCAACCGAATCAGGGCGCACGTTAAATCCAACAATAATTGCTCCCGAAGCCTTAGCCAAGGTAACGTCAGATTCATTTACCGCACCAACACCGCCGTGAACTATACTTACACGAACTTCTTCGTTAGAAAGTTTTACAAGACTTTCCTTAACTGCTTCAACAGAACCCTGTACGTCAGCTTTAACAATAATGTTAAGTTCTTTCAAATTACCTTCTGAAAGGTTTTCAAACAGGTTATCAAGAGTAACCTTTTGCTTAGCATTGTTAAGTTCGTCTTTAGCCTTCTGTTTTCTTTGCTCAACAAGCTGACGAGCAAGTCTTTCATCAGATACTGCGTCAAAAACATCGCCTGCGTTAGGAGTTTCTGCAAGACCGGTAATTTCAACAGGTACAGAAGGACCTGCAGTCTTTAATACCTTACCGTTTTCATCACTCATAACACGTACACGACCAACTGAAGTACCTGCAACAATAATATCACCTGTATTAAGTGTACCATTTTGAACAAGAAGTGATGCCACAGGACCGCGACCCTTGTCAAGACGGGCTTCAATAACAATACCTTTTGCGCGTCTATCTGGGTTAGCCTTTAATTCTTGCATTTCTGCAACAAGTAGTACGTTTTCAAGTAAATTATCAATACCGTCATGTGTTTTAGCTGAAACAGGCACACAAATAACGTCTCCGCCCCATTCTTCAGGAACCAAACCATGCTCGGTAAGTTGTTGTAAAATACGATCGGGGTTAGCTTCAGGCTTATCCATTTTATTAATAGCAACAATAATTTGTACCTCTGCTGCTTTTGCATGGCTTATAGCTTCAATTGTTTGAGGCATAATACCGTCATCTGCAGCAACAACCAATATTGCAATATCAGTAGCCATAGCACCACGTTGGCGCATAGAAGTAAACGCCGCGTGACCCGGGGTATCTAGGAATGTAATATCATTACCGTTACAATTTACTCTATATGCACCGATGTGCTGAGTAATACCACCTGCTTCGGTATCGGTAACAGCAGTATTACGAATGGCGTCAAGTAACGAAGTTTTACCGTGGTCAACGTGACCCATAACAACTACAACAGGACTTCTTGGCTTCAAGTTTTCGCTTGTATCTTCAGTATCGTCCATAATTTGTTCTTCAATTGTAACTACTACTGCACGTTCAATCTTAGCGCCCATTTCGGTTACAACGATTTCAGCAGTATCATAGTCGATCACCTGATTTACAGCCGCCATCATACCAAGCTTCATAAGTTCCTTAATAACTTCTGCAGCTGTCTTTTTCATAGCTGCCGCTAATTCACCAACGGTGATTTCATCGCCTACAGTAACGGTAATAGGAGTCTTCTTAATACGTTCAAGTTGAAT
>JBGVDY010000189.1:0-1738 GCA_045119585.1 Acutalibacteraceae bacterium
GATACACTTTAACTCTTCCCGATAATAAAAAAGTTGCCGTTTGTACAGACTTAGGGGTAATGACCGATACCGTACAACAGGCTATTATTGGGTCCGACCTTGTGTTGCTTGAATCCAACCACGATATTGAAATGCTTAAAAAAGGCCCCTATCCGCCACAACTAAAGGTGCGTATTTTATCAGATAAAGGTCACCTTTCGAACAATATTTGCGCAGCCGAATTAAAAACACTTTTACAAAACGGCACAAAGCGGTTTATTTTAGGGCATTTGAGTCAGCACAACAATACACCCTTGCTTGCAAAAAGCTGTGCTACCGCTGCGCTTATGGATTTAGGCGCTAAAATAGATAAGGACTATTTACTCTACGTCGCAACACCTAATAATAACGGGGTGAGCATAATATGATTAAAGTAACGCTAATTTGCCTTGCAAAATTAAAGGAAAAATATTTAAAGGATGCCGTACAAGAGTACCAAAAACGGCTTTCGCGCTACTGCAGTTTAGATATTATAGAATTGGAGCCTGTACGCTTACCTGAAAAACCATCACAGACCGAAATTGACCAAGCGCTTTTAAAAGAAGCCGATATGATACTTAAAAAAATTCCACAAAACAGTGAGATTTACACCCTTTGTATTGAAGGCAAAGAGCTTTCAAGCGAGCAGTTTGCAAACAATATAGACACCCTACAAAACGAGGGCAAAAGCCTTACCTTTGTAATAGGCAGCTCCTACGGAATAGCAAATAAAATTAAGGCTTTATCCAATTTTAAGCTTTCGTTTTCTAAAATGACCTTTCCGCATCAGTTATTCCGCGTAATGCTTTCAGAACAAATTTACCGCGCCTTTAAAATAAACGAAGGCTCGGCTTATCATAAATAAAAAACTCGGTGATATCACCGAGTTTTTTATTATCCCTTAACTGCGCCTGCTGCGACGCCCCTTATAATATATTTTTGTCCTAAAAGGTAAAATACCACAACCGGAATAATAGATAATACAAGCATTGCCATCATAGCGCCCATATCAATAGAACCATAGCCACCCTTCAAATACTGAATAGCAATAGGAATGGTTTTATAATCGTTTCCTATTACAAGGTATGGCAAAAGATAGTCGTTCCAAATCCACATAGCGTTTAAAATAGCAACCGTAATTGTGGTAGGTTTTAGTATAGGCAATACTATTTGAAAAAAGGTTTGAAGCGGATTACAGCCATCTATTGTAGCGGCTTCTTCAACTCCAAAAGGCACTGATTTTATAAACCCTACAAACATAAACGTTGCAAGCCCTGCACCAAAGCCTAAATATATTAAAATTATGCCTATTGGGTTATCAAGCCCTAAAACGTTTGCGGTTTTCGACATTGTAAACATAACCATTTGAAAGGGCACAATCATAGAAAACACTAACGCATAATATAAAATACTTGTAAAAATAGATTTTACTCTTACTATATACCATGCTGTCATTGAAGTAAAAATTACTATTGCCAAAACCGAAAAAACCGTTATAAAAAGCGACCAAAAGAAAGCAGTTACAAATGAAGTTGTGCTAATACCGTTTAGATAGTTTTCAAATCCTACAAAGGTATCTTTAGTAGGCAGTACAAACGGCTCGGTAGCAATTGAAAAACGTGCTTTAAAGGAATTTATAACCACTATAACTACAGGTGCTATAAAAAGTGCCGCAACACCCAAAAGAAGAAAAAAAGCTAAAATATTTTTATAACTTTTT
>JBGVDY010000190.1:0-2925 GCA_045119585.1 Acutalibacteraceae bacterium
AATTGAATTGTTATGCTCCGCTCCGCAAGCCAACCGCAGACTCGCAAAAAAAAAGACTCGCTCGACGGAACTCCGCTTTGCTTCGTCCGCTCGACTCGCTTTTATTTTTTGCTCCCTTGCGGTGGGCTTGCTTCGCTCCGCTGCCGAAAACACTCAACCACACCAACACGCAAAAAAAGCTTGAAAACCAAGTAGTAATAAATATTTATTTATTAAACTTAGACTACGCAACACCTTTTCGGGGTGTTTCGTGCTTCGCGTCTGGGCTTTCCCCGAAAGCCCTCAGCAAATCATTTTCGCTTCGGTCGTTTTGTTGTGTTGCTTCGGGCTTCGCCTTGCCCTATTTGTCGGCATTCTGCCGACGGGCAATCTAAGTCTAATAAATATACGGGTATTTATTATACTTGGTTTTCTTCGCTTGCGGTCTTTGCCCGCTAAAAAAAGGAAACCTTTTTTTCTTTTTTGCGTGTCGGGTGGCATCGTGTTTTCGGTTGAGTCAGCACGCACCAGGCATATACAAGCCCACCCACCGTCAAGCATAACCAACGCACCAAGAAAAGCTTTCCACCCTTTTTTTGAGGATATAAAAAAATCTTGCCAAGTCAAGCTTTTTTTATACCCTACATCACATTTTATACACAAAACCCGAACAAGTGTTCGGGTTTTAGAACAAAAAAAGTCGGTTTTTGTGGTATAATATAGGACGGTGAGAATGTTTCTTTCTATCTTGATAATTAAGAAATAATTCAAACCTTTGTCCGCTCTCGTTATAGACAAATAAAAAAACCGCATAAATGCGGTTTTTTTATTCAAAAACAGTTGACACAACTCTCAAAGTGTGGTAATATAAAAGTGTCAGCTAATACAATAACCACTCATTCAGAAAAGAGGTGTCATTTTGTTACATAATGAGTTTACCACAAGCAAAGCAGAAAGTCAAGAAGAATTTGCAAATCTTGACACCCTGCAATCCTTTTTAAACCATAGGGCATACAGGGACGAGTACGAATATCAAGTCATACCAAATCTAACGGAAAGCCAAAAAGAACGTTGGGACGATTGCTCAACGCAATTATGGGTACGGCTTGATAATACAGTGTCGGCAGTGAACAGTTGTAAAAACAGAATGTGTGCAATCTGTAATTGGCGCAATGCTCGGAAAAAATACAGTATAACCTATCAAGCAATGCAGAAAATTGAAATCGAAAACGATTTCAATTATCTGTTCTTGACACTTACGGTCAAGAACACATCAGCTGAAAAACTGAAAAGCACTGTTGACGATATGATGGAAGGGATAAACCGAATGCAATCTTGCAAGCGGTGGAAAAAAACTGTACGTGGATATGTGCGGAATATGGAAATCACGTACAACCCGAACACATCGGAATATCACCCTCATTTGCACTACATAATCGCGGTAGACCGCGATTATTACAGCAATGCAGATATTTACCTGTCAACGTATGATTGGCGCGAAATGTGGGAGCGCTCTCTGCGTTTGGACTATGTGAGCATAGTCCACATCGAAACAATTCAAAAAGGCGATAATCTCGCGCACGCGGTGGCGGAGGTCAGCAAGTACGCAGTTAAAATGGCAAAGCTTGTAGACCAAGACCAACCCGAAGCCGTCAAAGTCCTTATGCGGACTTTGCGCCGACGTAGGCTAATCGCCTACGGCGGAATTTATAAGGATATTACAAAATCATTGAAAAATGCAGAAAAACGGGAAAACTGCTATACGGGAAACCCTGAAGGAATACGTTTCGACTACAACGCAAAACGGCGCGTTTACTGCGTTTCCAAAGATTGGATTGCAAGAGGTTCGGAAATAAAATAGTTTACAAACACGATTTTGACAACCAAAAGAAAGGAGGGAATCGGAGTGGTACAAGCTGACAACAAATTTTTTAAATACCTAAAAGGGGACATCAAATATATCTATGCGATTGGCGCTCAGAACGGATTGAGAGTGTCGGACGTGATAAATTTAAAGGTTAAGCACCTCTACATACATCAGCCGACCATAAAAGAGCAAAAGACGGGAAAATCAAAGCGAATTTATATTCCTAAGCAAGTCAGGCTTGAATTGCAGTTGAAAACCAAAAAACGGCATCCAGAAGAATGGCTCTTCCAAAGTCCGACAAATGCATCAAAGCATATTACAAGGCAAGCCGTTTTTAAGGCCTTCAAAAAGGCTCAGGAGCAAAGCAACACCAAAAACAATGTTGGAACGCACACAATGCGTAAGAATTACGCTCAGAAGCTTTTACGCAAGGGAAAAAGCTATTCGCAAATCCAAGCTAAACTAAATCATAGAAGTGTATCTGATACACTCCGATATTTGATTTGATGAATTACAAGGAAATATTCAAGACGATAAAACCGTTAAGAGGCGAATTTAAGAATATGTTCGTAATGGGTGTAATAATGGGCATAATGAAAAGCGAAAGGCTTGCAAGCTTCCAAAAGCTTGACGATATAGCAGAAGTCCTCGAAATATACGAGAAGGGACAATTGGAACAATGAACAATGTTTGTATAAGCGGAAGAATTCACGATTACAGAACGTCTAACAAATGCGGATTTTTAACAGTAATGGTCACAAGCCAACATGAAACACAGTGGCTCGATGTAACACTATTCGAAAATCAAGCTAAATTTTTCCTAAAATACTTCGACAAGGGGAAATATATCAACATTGTGGGACACTTACGAAAGACCAACTACAACGGGAATTTCCGACAAGAATGCATTGCAGACAATATTAGTTTCTGTGGAGCTAAGCAAGACATCACCGAAACCATTCCGCAGGAATGGATAGAATGACCAACCTAACTACTACAAAAAGCTGATAATACGCAAGCACAAAAAGCAGGGGAAACCCTGCTTTTTTACTACAAGCAATTTAGGACTATATCACTGT
>JBGVDY010000191.1:0-7158 GCA_045119585.1 Acutalibacteraceae bacterium
GAATGAGCGGTGAGCAAAAGCTTAAAGAAGGCGATGAAATTACACAGGTTATTGAAACCACCAACGCGGCAGAGCTTTTGTTCTTCTCGAATAAAGGACAGGTTTACAAAAGCAAAACGGCTGAATTTTCCGATTCAAAGGCTAGTATATTGGGTGATTATATTCCAACTAAGCTTGAATTTGATGCCGGCGAAAATGCTATTTATATGGTTGAAACCACCGATTATTCGGGTAATATGGTATTTATATTTGATAACGGACGTATATCGCGTGTGCCACTTTCGTCCTATGTAACCAAGACTAACCGCAAAAAACTTATTAAGGCTTATTGCGAAAAACATACTTTACACACGATTTTTTATTTAAAAGAGGACTGCGATTTATTGCTTTCGTCTACTAATGGCAGAATGCTTATAGTAAATAGTGCTTCTATTCCTGCTAAGCCTACAAAGGATAACGGCGGTATTGCGGTTATGACTCAGAAGAAGGGTCAGCGCATAAGTGAAGTTACGGTTTACACTAAGGGTAGTCTTGAAAGTGAACACCGTTATCGCACTAAAAACCTACCTGCCGCCGGCAGTAAAAAGCCTGTGGGTACAGCCGAACAATCTATGTTAGAAATTTAGTGTGTTTTAATTAAAATTCGTAGGGCAGGGGCTTGCTCCTGCCGTAGATCATATAAAACATTAAATATATTTATATTGCAAAACTTTAAAACTTGTGATAAAATAAAAAACCGCCCGACTTAGTATTTAATCAGGCGGTGTCGGTACAAATTTTAGACATTGCAAACGCTTTTTACCGACAATTATATATTGTGTAATTTTATTTTGATTATTAAAAGAATAATTTTCCAATTAGGAGTGTAAAAAATGGCAAAAGAATTAGCCAAGCAGTATAATCCCAAGGATGTTGAGGAAAGAATTTACAAAACATGGCTTGATGGAAAGTACTTCCATGCGAAATGCGAAAAAGATAAGGATACTTATACAATAGTTATTCCGCCACCAAACATTACAGGTCAACTTCATATGGGTCACGCGCTTGATAATACGCTACAGGATATTCTTATCCGCTTTAAGCGTATGCAAGGGTTTGATACTTTGTGGCTTCCCGGTACTGACCACGCATCTATTGCTACCGAAGCTAAAATAGTTGAAAAAATGCGTGAAGAAGGCATCACTAAAGAAGATTTAGGTCGCGAAGGCTTTTTAGAGCGCGCTTGGGACTGGAAAAAACAGTACGGCGGTAGAATTATAGAACAGCTTAAAAAGATGGGCTCTTCTTGTGACTGGGATCGCGAACGCTTCACCTTGGATGATGGCTGTAATAAGGCTGTTAACGAAGTTTTTGTAAAACTTTATGAAAAGGGTCTTATTTATCGTGGCGAGCGTATTATCAACTGGTGTCCACATTGTAAAACCTCTATTTCGGATGCTGAGGTTGAATATGAAGAGCAAGCAGGTCATTTTTGGCATTTGCGCTATCCGTTCTCGGATGGTAGCGGCTATTTAGAACTTGCCACAACCCGTCCTGAAACCTTGCTTGGTGATACTGCAGTAGCAGTAAACCCCAATGATGAAAGATATAAGGATATTATTGGCAAAACATTAATTTTACCGCTTGTTCATCGTGAAATCCCTGTTGTTGCCGATGATTACGTTGAAATTGAATTCGGTACAGGTGTTGTTAAAATTACCCCTGCTCATGACCCTAACGACTTTGAGGTAGGTCTTCGCCATAATCTTCCTGTTATCAACGTGATGACCGACGATGCAAAAATTACTGAAGATTATCCCAAATATGCGGGTATGGACAGATACGAAGCACGTAAGGCCATAGTTGCCGATTTAGAAGCTGAAGGTGCGCTTGTTCGTATTGAAGATTACACCCACAACGTTGGTACTTGTTACCGTTGCAGTTCTACTGTTGAACCACGCGTATCTAAACAATGGTTTGTTAAAATGAAGCCTTTGGCAATACCTGCTATTGATGCAGTTAAAAACGGTGAAACAAAGTTTGTGCCACAGCGTTTTGAAAAGGTTTACTTCCATTGGCTTGAAAACATCCGTGACTGGTGTATTTCACGTCAGCTTTGGTGGGGCCACCGGATCCCTGCTTGGTACTGCGCTGATTGCGGTGAGATAACTGTTTCTAAAACGGAAGCTCATGAATGTAAGCATTGCGGCAGCAAAAATATTACTCAAGACCCTGATACTCTTGACACTTGGTTCTCTTCAGCACTTTGGCCGTTTTCAACCCTTGGTTGGCCTGAAGAAACCGAAGATTTCAAGCATTACTATCCTACAAACACCCTCGTAACAGGCTATGATATTATTCCGTTCTGGGTAATGAGAATGATGTTCTCAGGTATTGAACAAACAGGTCAAGTACCATTTAATACCGTTCTTATTCACGGCCTTGTTCGTGACTCTCAAGGTCGTAAAATGTCTAAATCCTTGGGCAATGGTGTTGACCCGTTAGAGGTTATTGATACCTATGGCGCCGATGCACTTCGTTTCTCTTTGGCTACAGGTAACAGCCCGGGAAACGATATGCGTTATATTCCTGAAAGAGTGGAAGCGAGCCGTAACTTTGCTAATAAAATTTGGAACGCTGCAAGATTTATTCTTATGAATCTTGATAGTGATAAAGAAATTCCGTTAAGCTTTGCTGATTTAGCACTTGAAGATAAGTGGATTTTATCAAAATACAACAGCTTGGTAGCAGAAGTTACCGATAATCTTGAAAAGTTTGAATTAGGTTTAGCTATTCAAAAACTTTATGACTTTATTTGGGACGTTTTCTGCGACTGGTTTATTGAAATTTGTAAGTCACGCTTAAATGGTGAGGACCTGAAGGCTAAGGATACTGCAAGAAGTGTGCTTTTATATGTATTTACAAATACATTAAAGCTTTTACATCCATTTATGCCGTTTATAACTGAAGAAATTTGGCTTAGCATGCCAAATAGCGGCGACAGCATAATGGTATCTGAATGGCCTAAATTTACAAATGAACTTGAATTTAAAGCGGAAGAAAGCAAGTTTGAAAAGATAATGGCTGTTATTCGTGCTATTCGTAACCGCAGGGCAGAAATGAATGTTCCGCCATCTAAAAAAGCAAAGGTTTATATAGTATCTAACGATAATGGCACATTTGAAAGCGGTAGCGCATACATTTGTCGTTTAGGCTTTGCTTCAAGTGTTGAAACTGCCGATAGTTTTGACGCCGAAGGTTCTGTTCGTGTTATTACTGATGATGCAACAGTTTATATGCCTATGAAAGAACTTGTTGATGTTTCGGCTGAAATTGAGCGCCTTAAAAAAGACCTTAAAAAAGCTGAGGAAGATAAGATTTTCTTTGAAAAGAAACTTAATAACCCCGGATTTATGGCAAAAGCGCCTGCACAGCTTGTAGAGCAACAAAAGGAAGGCTTACAAAAGGCAATTGATAAAATAGCGCTTATTCTTGACAGCATTAAAGATTTAGAGAATATGTAACCCTTAAACAGAAGGTGCGATAATTGTTTATCGCACCTTTTTCGGAAGTAAAACTCATTATCGGTACCCCGCGTGTTTTAACAGGCACTGTTTTATACGGTCTTGCTTCCAGTAGTATGTTGTGTGATTTTCTTAAAAAAATACTTGTAAAATTTTGGTGTAAAATGAATTATATTGAAACGTTAAACTATATTCACTCTTTAGGTAATTTTTCAAAAAACGCTACATTGGACAGAATGAAAACCGTATTAGAAGCCTTGGGTAATCCACAAAACAGTTTTAAGGCTATTCACATAGCAGGCACCAATGGCAAAGGTTCGGTATCGGCTATGCTTCACTGCATTTTTAAAACACTGGGGCTTAAAACAGGGCTGTTTATTTCACCTTTTATTATAGAATTTCGTGAAAGAATACAAGTGAACGGTGAATTTATACCTGAAGATGAGCTTTGCGCTTTGGCACAAACGGTTATTAATACCGGCATAAAGCTTACTGAGTTTGAATTTATTACCGCTATAGCATTTCTTTATTACAAAAGCCAAAATTGCGATATTGTAATAGCTGAAACGGGGCTGGGAGGCAGGCTTGATGCCACTAATGTTCTTACAAACGTAGAAGCAAGCGTTATTACAAAAATTGGTCTTGACCATACCGCTATTTTGGGCGATACAATAGAGCAAATAACCTATGAAAAATGCGGTATTATAAAAAAAGCCCCCGTAATAACCAGCATTAATCAAACGAAAGAAGCGCTTAGTGTTTTAAAGCAATATAATCCTATAATTCCTGATCCTTGCAAATTAAAGGTTATAAAATGCGGTGTTTGCGGGAACGAATTTATATATGACGGAACGTTGTATAAAACCTCACTTTCGGGTGATTATCAAATAGAAAATGCCATTACGGTAATAGAAACTGCATTAAAATTAGGTGTGGAAAAGGAAATTATACAAAAAGCTTTACAAAACACATTTTTCCCTGCAAGAATGGAAGTAATAAGTAAAAAGCCTACAGTTATTGTTGACGGTGCGCATAATCCTGATGGTGCGGAAGCTTTAGTAAAAACGATGAGTGAATATAAAGGGAAAGTTACAGCTATTATAGGTATGTGTGCCGATAAGGACTGCGAAAAGGTTTTAAAAACCTTATTGCCTTATTGTGGTCGTGCAGTAGCTGTTGAAATTGAAGGTATGCCACGGTCACTAAAAGCGGAAAATTTGTGCGAGATGGCGCAAAAATACTGTAGCTGTGAAGCTGCTAAGGATTACACCGATGCTATAAATAAAGTAAGTGGGGAAGAAGTGATTTTTGTTTTTGGCTCGCTTTATTTAGCATCAGGAATAAGAGAAAAATTAAAAAATTTTTATAAAGTATAAATTGCGACAAATTTTTCAAGGACAAACCTGTATCATAGATATGGGTTTGTCCTATTTTTATTTTAGGAGTGTAAATAATGGCAGTAAAAATAAATGTAACAGGTGAGGTTGTTACGGCATATTTAACGGGCGAATTGGATCACCATACCGCAAAAGATATGCGCGAAGCGGTGGACAATGCGGTTGAACTTAATATGCCGTCACTTTTAGTGCTCGATTTTTCGGGAATTACTTTTATGGATAGCTCGGGTATAGGGCTTGTAATGGGGCGCTACCGCAATTTGCAAAAAACGGGGGCAGTTTTACATATTACCGGAGCGCCACCGACTATTCATAAGGTCCTAAAGCTTGCAGGAATAGAAAAATTGGCAAAATTAGAAGGAGAAAATCAAAATGGTTAAAAATAGTTTTTGTATGAATTTTATGTCGCGCTCGGCGAACGAAGGGTTTTCGCGTGCGGTGGTATCTGCATTTGCTTCGCAATTGGACCCAACTATAGAAGAAATTAATGATATTAAAACCGCTGTTTCTGAAGCGGTTACAAACTGTATTGTTCATGCTTACGGTGACACTACGGGGAAAATTTACATATCGGCAGAGCTTAACGATGATAATACCATAAAAATTAAAATACGTGATAAAGGTAAGGGAATTGAAAACGTGTCAAAAGCTATGGAACCGCTGTTTACAACTTTAGGTGGTGAACGCGCAGGACTCGGCTTTGCGGTGATGATGTCGTTTATGGACAGTGTTAAGGTGCGTTCTTCGTTAGGAAAGGGCACAAGTATTACAATGGTTAAAAAATTGCGTCAACGCTTTAGTGTTAATGGTTGAACCTAAAATTAGTCGTGAAGAATTTATAAAACAAAACTTACCGCTTGTGCATTCCCTTTGTAAACGCTTTTGCGGGCGGGGAATAGAATATGAAGACCTGTATCAAGCGGGATGTATAGGACTTATAAAAGCCGTAGATGCCTTTGATATAAATAAAGGTTTTGCCTTTTCTACTTATGCGGTACCGGTTATTATGGGAGAAATAAGAAGACTTTTTCGCGACGGTGGTGCTGTAAAAGTGTCGCGCAGCTTGAAGGAACTTTATATGAAAATTACTCGCAAACAAAACGAGCTTGAACAAAAACTTTATCGTGAGCCTACTGTTAGTGAGTTAGCGTTGGAATTAGGTGTTAGCACCGAAGATGTAACCGAAGCAATATCGGCAGGGATGTCTACAGTATCGCTTACCGTTAGCGGTGAAGATGGGATTGGCGAAACGGATTTGCCTTGCGAGTCTTACGAAGAAGATATTTGCAACAAGGTAATGCTTGATAGCGTTTTTGAATATTTGTCGGAAGAAGAAAAACTAATTGTAAAATATAGATATTATAATTCCTTTACCCAAAGCAAAACCGCCAGACTTTTAAATATGTCACAGGTACAGGTGTCACGTGCGGAAAAGAGAATACTTTTGAAGCTTCGTAAATATTTATCTTAAATACTTGATAAACCGCATTTTATTTGGTATAATTTAGGTGAATTTAAGGAGTTGGAGTGATTTTTTGTTTCCTGTAATAACTCTTTTAGGTAAAAGCGTAGCGTCAGATGTTATCTTTACTATAATAGGTATCATAGCTTCACTTATGCTTTGGGCATTGTTAGGTAAAAACCGTGGCTTTACGCTTAAAAATATGGGCTTTGCGGCACTTTTTGTTATAATTGGTGCTATAATAGGCAGTCGTTTGTTTTATGCTGCTATAAATTATTATGCAACGCTTACAATACTTACAGGTCTTTCGGGGCTAAAGTTTAAAGCACTTATAAAAACAGTTTTCAGCATATTTGACGGCTCGGTTTATTTTGGCGGATTTTTAGGGGCGTTGCTTTCTTTGAGAATATACACTTCACGTTTTTCTAAAAACACCCGTAAAACTGCGTTTGATATTTTTGGCGTTTCTGTACCGCTGTTTTATTTCTTTTGCAAAATCGGTTGCTTCTTAAAGGGATGCTGCTACGGGATAGCTACCAAATACGGTATTGCTTTTAATGGTGGTGATTTACCCGAGGGTGTAGCAGGTGTGAAAAGACTGCCAATAGCTTTAATAGAAGCATATTTTGGCTTGCTTTTATTCCTTTTGCTTTTAAAGTTTTTTAACAGTAAAAAGTTTGTTGGCAGAATAAATTACGTCTACATATTCTGGTCTGCTTTACTGTCTTTTGGGGCAGAATATTTACGTGGCGACATTAAAGTGGAAAAGATATTCGGTTTTTCATATACTCAAGTT
>JBGVDY010000192.1:0-1962 GCA_045119585.1 Acutalibacteraceae bacterium
AATTAGTTATAGCAGCAAATATGTCATCTAAAGAACATAGGCCAATTAGTTTGGATGAACTTGGGGAATAGTGATATTTATGAAAAATAAATTAATTAAAAAAGCTCAAGAACTAAGACAACATGGATTTACCACCGGAGAAATTGCTGATGAACTTAATGTAAGTATGGACACCGCAAGATGGTTAATTCTTCAAAAAACCGAAGAAATGAAAGCCGAAGCTCCAGTTGACTTTGCGATTAATTGGAAAAGCATCGGAGGCAACGCCACACGCTTAAGTTATGTTTCAGGTGCTTTAAGTGATATGGCTTTATCACATGGAGATGCAAATACCGTTGTTGGCATTGCAGTTAGCGGTATTCCATTTGCAACCGTTATGGCCGATCTTATTCAGGATATGACCGGTGAAGATACATCTCTTGCAATATACCACCCAAACAAACACAGAAAGGATACTGATGTTGAAGATGAAGGAACAATCAGTACCCACTTCGGAAGCGTTGAAGGCAAGAAAGTCGTGATTGTAGACGATGTAATTACCAGCGGTAAAACAGCAAAAGAAGTCATCCATACCGTGAAAGATTTAGGTGGCGAACCACTCTGTGTTACTGTATTAATTGATAAAGCAGGATTATCCGAGATTGAAGGAATTCCTGTCGAATCCCTAATTAAAGTAAGTAGATTATAATCTACTTCCATTTCTTATTTTTTTGCCATAGACCACCACACACGAAAAACAAAAAAGTATATAAGCAGTTAAACATAATATATACACAAGGTGATAACATGTACATTACAGTTACTACATTTAACAAATATCATGGTTCAAAACCGTTGGTATTAAATGGAATTGTTAAACTTGTTAAAGATCCAAAAAATAAATATGATACAGAAGCAATAGAATGTGAAATGAGACATTTTGGAAAAATTGGCTATGTTGCAAACAGTACAAATACCGTTGTTACCGGCACAATGAGTGCGGGTAGGTTATACGACAAAATTTCATATGAATATTATGCAAAAATAAAATTCATTACTGGAAATGTTGCAATAGCCAAGGTATTAACTTCAGATGAATTTATCGAAGAAGTTGAAAATCCCGAAAGCGATGTTAATTTTTTATGTGAAAATACAGATGCAATTAAATTAATGGAGGAGTAAAATGATTATATCATCACTAAATAATCTCAATGTGGATATAGAACTTTTAACACCACAAGTCCACGAAAATATGGCAGTAATACCTCTTAAAACAGAGCGAAAATATACAATTGATTTATTAACACTCGAAAAAGGTATTGAATTAGGTTTAGTAAACGTTAAAGAGTGTGAACAATCACAAGTAAACACATTAATCATTGAAAACAAAGCCGTTACACCCTTAATCTTAATTGATGGTGAAGAGGTTGTTGGCGGTGATCAAAATCGTATCGTAAGCGAAACCATTATAGTTGCCCCTAAAAGTTCAATGAAAATACCTGTTAATTGCACCGAACAGGGAAGATGGGCTTATAAAAAGGAGTTTGTTCACTCAGATTACATTGCTAATTACAATACACGTCGTGCAAAGGAATATGCAAGGCGCAAACATCATTCTATCCAACATACCGTTTGGTCATCAATTCAGGATGTAGAAGAAGATTATGCATTTGCATCTCCAACAAGCGCATTATCTGAAAGCTATGACAACCTTAGAAAAAATCACAACGAAATTGTTAAATCATTTGAAATGGTTGAAGGGCAAAACGGGGTTTTAGTAATTGTGGATGGTGAAATCAAAGGTTTTGAAGTCTTTTTAAACTCAGACATCTACAAACAATTCCACGAAAAAATCATTAAAAGCTATTTAATTGATTCAAAACTTGAAAATTCAATGTTTACGGTTAATATTGAAGAGGCTGAAAGTGTAATAAATAGAGCAATCAATTCAAGCTTTGAGTTAAAAGAATCAATAGGATTAGA
>JBGVDY010000193.1:0-3634 GCA_045119585.1 Acutalibacteraceae bacterium
GAGCCATCGGGCCGTCGGTAGAAGCGATAACGAGGATAGCGCCGTCCATCTGAGCAGCACCGGTAATCATGTTCTTAACATAGTCAGCGTGGCCAGGGCAGTCAACGTGAGCATAGTGACGAGCGTCAGTTTCATACTCAACGTGTGCGGTATTAATTGTAATACCACGTTCTCTTTCTTCAGGTGCCTTATCGATGTTTGCATAATCTTCGAAAGCTGCTTGACCCTTAAGAGAAAGATACTTTGTAATTGCTGCGGTTAATGTGGTTTTACCATGGTCAACGTGACCGATGGTACCAATGTTTACGTGTGGCTTATTTCTTTCAAATGCCTGTTTTGCCATTGTGAGTTTCCTCCTTAGAAGTTTTAAATTTTAATTTATAAATATAGTTTACCAAATAAATACTTAAATTTCAAGTACTAATTAGTCTTTCTTTGCTCTGGAAGATATAATCTTCTCAGCAATGCTCTTCGGTACTTCTTTGTAACCGTCGGGTTCCATTACGTATTGACCACGGCCCTGTGTTTTAGAACGAAGGTCTGTAGCGTAACCGAACATATCACCAAGCGGTACACGAGAGTTAATTTGTTTAACACCTGCGCGGTCTTCAAAGCCTTGAATTTCACCACGGCGGGAGTTAAGGTCACCAATAACGTCACCCATATATTCTTCAGGAACGATTACAGTAACCTTCATAATAGGTTCAAGCAATACGGGTTCTGCTTTACGGCAAGCTTCTTTGAATGCCATAGAGCCAGCAATCTTAAATGCCATTTCAGAAGAGTCAACTTCGTGGTAAGAACCATCGTAAAGTGTAACCTTAACGTCAACTACAGGATAACCTGCGAGAACACCGGCTTGGAGTGAACCCTTAATACCGGTATCAACAGCGGGGATGTATTCCTTCGGAATGCTACCGCCGGTAACGGCATTAATAAATTCATAGCCTTTGCCTGTTTCGTTGGGTTCAAGCTTAATCTTAACGTGACCGTATTGACCTGAACCACCGGACTGACGTTTGTATTTTGTTTCGTGATCAACGAATTTCTTGATGCTTTCCTTGTAAGCAACTTGAGGAGCGCCTACATTAGCTTCAACCTTGAATTCGCGGAGAAGACGGTCAACAATGATTTCAAGGTGTAACTCACCCATACCAGCGATAATTGTTTGACCGGTTTCTTCATCAGTGTAAGCCTTGAAGGTTGGGTCTTCTTCAGCAAGCTTTGCAAGAGCAAGGCCCATCTTTTCCTGACCAGCTTTGGTCTTAGGTTCAATAGCAACACGGATAACAGGTTCCGGGAAGTTCATAGATTCAAGGATAACAGGATGTTTCTCATCGCAAAGAGTATCACCTGTGGTGGTATTCTTAAGACCAACCGCAGCAGCAATATCACCTGCATAGCAGGTTTCGATATCTTCTCTGTGGTTAGCATGCATCTGGAGAATACGACCTAAACGTTCCTTGGTTTGTTTTACAGAGTTGTATACACCACTACCTGCATCAACAGAACCGGAATATACACGGAAGAAGCAGATTTTACCAACGAACGGGTCGGTAGCAATCTTAAATGCGAGAGCAGAGAAAGGTTCATCATCAGATGAATGTCTAACTTCGTCTTCTTCTGTATCGGGGTTAACGCCCTTGATAGCTTCAATATCAGTAGGAGCGGGCATAAAATCAACAACTGCATCGAGTAAAGGCTGAACGCCCTTATTTCTGTAAGAAGTACCGCAACAAATCGGAACCATTTCGTTAGCGATAGTAGCCTTACGGATGATTTTCTTCATCTGTTCAAGAGTAGGTTCTTCACCTTCGAAGTATTTTTCCATAAGTTCTTCATCTTGTTCAACGATGTTTTCGATAAGCTCTGTACGGTATTTTTCAGCTAATTCCTTCATATCTTCAGGAATTTCTTCTTCACGAACATCTTTACCAAGGTCATCATAATAAACGATAGCCTTCATGGTAAGAAGGTCGATAATTCCCTTAAATGTGTCTTCAGCACCGATAGGAAGCTGAATCGGAACTGCGTTACAGTTAAAGCGGTCCTTAATCATACTAAGAACACGGTAGAAATCGGCACCCATGATGTCCATCTTATTAACGTAAATCATACGGGGTACACGATATTCGTCAGCCTGACGCCATACGGTTTCAGACTGAGGTTCAACACCGCCCTTTGCGCATAATACGGTTACAGAACCGTCAAGTACGCGGAGTGAACGTTGTACTTCAACAGTAAAGTCAACGTGACCGGGAGTGTCGATAATATTGATACGATGGTCTTTCCAAAAACAGGTGGTAGCAGCAGAGGTAATGGTAATACCACGCTCTTGCTCTTGTTCCATCCAGTCCATGGTTGCGCCGCCATCATGAGTTTCACCCATCTTGCGGTTAATACCGGTGTAGAAAAGGATACGCTCAGTGGTGGTGGTTTTGCCGGCGTCGATGTGAGCCATGATACCAATATTTCTTGTCATTTCAAGAGATACCTTTCTTGGCATATAAACCTCCATACCGCTTAAGCGGTTAGTAATAAAATCTTAGTTTTTAAACTACCATCTGTAGTGTGCAAACGCTCTGTTTGCTTCAGCCATCTTATGGGTATCTTCGCGCTTCTTAGCTGCGCCGCCCATACCGTTAACAGCATCTAAAATTTCACCTGCAAGGCGTTCTTTCATAGTTCTTTCAGAACGGTTGCGGCTGTATGTTGTTAACCAACGAAGACCGAGAGTTTGCTTTCTTTCGGGACGAACTTCAAACGGAACCTGATAGGTTGCACCGCCCTTACGTACTGCCTTTACTTCGAGTTGGGGCATTACGTTTTCCATAGCAGCGTCGAACACTTCAAGTGGGTCCTTCCCTGTTTTTTCGGTAATGATGTCGAATGCACCGTAAACAATCTTCTGAGCAACACCCTTCTTACCATCAAGCATAACGTTGTTGATAAGACGTGTAACTACTTTTGAATTGTAAAGCGGATCTGGTAATACATCACGTTTAGCAATAAAGCCTCTTCTTGGCACTTTGCTTCCCTCCTTCATAGTAATGATATCATAGGTACTCGAGTTGACTTCCCCGTGGCACCAAGCATAGGCTTTATACATTATATATAAGCCGCTGCTTGATTCTGCAGCAGAGATTAAGTCTACTTAATTATTTTGCACCTGCTTTTGGACGTTTTGCACCGTATTTTGAACGGCTTTGCATTCTGTTTGCAACACCCTGTGTATCAAGGCTTCCGCGTACGATATGGTAACGTACACCAGGTAAGTCCTTAACACGGCCGCCACGAATAAGAACAACGCTGTGTTCCTGTAGGTTGTGACCGATACCGGGAATGTAAGCCGAAACTTCAATACCGTTTGAAAGACGTACTCTGGCAATCTTACGAAGAGCAGAGTTAGGCTTTTTAGGGGTAGAAGTTTTAACTGCTGTGCACACGCCACGCTTTTGCGGTGAATCGTTATCGGTAAGCTGACGCTTCATAGAGTTGTAGCCCTTTAAAAGAGCAGGAGCTTTAGCTTTCTTTTCGATAGTTTCACGACCACTGCGAACCAATTGGTTAAACGTAGGCACTATTCAATCTCTCCTTTCTTGAAAACTAGTGAAATTATGCCAAAACATAATAT
>JBGVDY010000194.1:0-15798 GCA_045119585.1 Acutalibacteraceae bacterium
AAAAGATGTGGATTTTATTATTGAAATCCCTTTACAACTATGCTAAAATATTCCTATAAAGGAGTGTTTAATATGGCGGAAATTTTAGAAGTTTTAATGGTTGTAAGTTTTGGTGCTTCGTGGCCTTTTAATGTTATTAAGGCTTACAAGGCGCGCACCGCAAAGGGCAAAAGTCTTTTGTTCTTGTGTCTTATATTGTTTGGTTACATAGTAGGTATTGCTTCAAAGCTTGTGAATGATGCATATATGGCAAACTTCGCTGACAAATGGTACGTACTTTTCTTCTATTGCTTAAACTTTATAATGGTTAGTGCGGATTTAATTGTTTACTTTAGAAACAAAAAATTCGACAAGGAAAACGAGAATGCGTAAGATAGAGAATATCGTTTACAACGATAAGGGTATGCGTATTGATTTACTTTTGCCCGAAGGCGAAGTAAAGGCAGTACTTGTTTATTTTCATGGTGGCGGCTTAGAGAATGGTGATTATAAGCAAATTTGGCATTTTCCGCCTTACGTGACAGAAAGAGGTATTGCCGTTGCTACGGTTGAATACCGTTTATATCCCAATGCTTCATATCCTGATTTTATTGAAGACAGTGCAGATGCGGTTTTGTGGGTTAAGCAAAACGCTAAGGAATACGGTCTTTCGGATAAAATTTTTGTAGGCGGTAGCAGTGCAGGCGGTTATCTTTCTATGATGCTTTGCTTTTGTAACGATTTTTATGAAAAACGCGGTCTTAAGCAAAGTGATATAGCGGGTTATATTCACGATTCGGGTCAACCTACGGCGCATTTTAACCTACTTAAATATAGCGGTATAGATTCGAGACGTGTAATAGTTGATGAAACCTCACCGCTTTATTACGTTGGTATAGCGGAAGACTATAGACCTATGATTTTTATTGTATCAGATAATGATATGGAAAACCGTCTTGAACAAACCGAGCTTATGATTTCAACATTAAAGCATTTTGAATACGACCAAAGCAAGATTGAATACCGCATCTTAAACGGTACACATTGCAGTCATCTAAGACGCTTTGATGAAAACGGCGATAACGTAGCAGGCCAATTTATGGTTGAGTTTATTTATAAATATATTTAAAAGAGTGGGAATATGAAAGTTTTATCAATAGGTAACAGCTTTTCACAGGATGCACATAATAAGCTTCACGCTTTGGCAAAGGCTAACGGTGTAGAACTTGAAACAGTTAACCTTTATATAGGTGGTTGTTCTTTGGAAAGGCATTGGACTAATATTGAAAATAACGCTGCCGACTATGATTTGGAAATTAACGGCGGTCTGTGCGTTAGAAAAATAAGTATAGAAGAAGCGCTTTTATTGGAAGATTGGGATGTAATAACGCTTCAACAAGCTAGTACGTATAGTCAAAGGTTTGATACCTATACCCCTTATGCCGAAAATATTGCAAAATATGTAAGAGAAAAATGCCCTAAAGCTGAACTTCGGTTTCATCAGACCTGGGCGTATGAAAACGACTATTTTGCTAACGGCGAACGTGAAAACAAAAGTCAGCAAAAAAGTATGTATGAAAATATCTTAACCGCTTCACAAAAGGCAAGCGAAGTTATTGATGCTCCACTTATAAGAAGTAATGTTGCTATTCAAGCGGTACGTGAAAACGTGAATGAATTTGACTACGCAAACGGCGGTTTATCGCTTAATCGCGATGGTTATCATTTAAGCTATGATTACGGTAGATTTATTGCGGCATATACCTGGCTTTATGAGCTTACGGGTGTGTGGGGAGATAATATTCCGTTTTTAGACCTTGATAAAACACTTACTGAAAAGATAATTAAAGTAGCAAAGGATGCCTTGAAATAAGGCATCCTTTTTAACATATTTTCAACTGCTCGCAGTCTTCATTTTTGGGGACTGCTTTTTTTATTCGCACCTTGTATTCAATGTATTTTTCGGTTTCGGTTTTTCTTAGCTTTGCATTTATTCCCGAATCACGAAGCGTGGTTACGTGTTTTGAAAGGCTGTTGTAAAAAAGTCGAACGTCACCTATAGCCTGCTTTCGCAGTGGCTTAATTGGTTCGGGATTTTGTGGCTTATCGAGTAGCATATCGTCAATATATTTTTCGGCTTGAAAGGGGTTAAGCGTATTTGTAATTATATGGTCTAATACGGCTTCACGTTTGCTTTCGGGAAGTTTTAAAAGCATTATTGCGTGGTGCTCGGTTAAGCGTGCTTTAGTTATTTTGTCAATAACCGTTTTTGAAAAATCCAAAAGACTTAGCTTGTCTAATAATGCCGATTGTGAAATGCCCAGTTTAACAGATACTTCACTATGGGTTACGCCATAGTGGTTTATAAGTTTATAAAGAGCGCGTGCTTCTTCGAATATAGAAAGGTTGCTGCGTTGAAGGTTTTCTGATAGCGAAAGTATGGCGGAAGATTGCTCATCTACAGTATGTATAACGCAGGGTATGCGTCTAAGCCCTACTTTTTTTGCGGCGCGAAAACGCCGTTCACCTGCAATAATTTCGTACTTGCCGTCAGGCAATTTTCTAACTGCCAAAGGTTCTATAATTCCATTTGTAGCGATACTGTTTTCTAATTTTAAAAACTCGTATTGGTCGAAGTGTCTACGCGGTTGTGTTGTGGAAACCGTAAGTTCTTCGGGCTTTAGCATTAAAAGCCTTTTTTCAAAAATTTTTTGCATTAAACCGCCTCCTAATATAATTTTAATATATGGGAAGCGTTTGTAAAGAATTTTTGGTCGGGCAAATTCGTGTTAAAAAAACAAAAAACCCCTTATTAAAGGGGCTGTTTTGCAATTTTTCCGCTATTTCGGGGATATTTTGGCGGTGTTTGCGATATTTTTTTGCAGTAAACAAAGGCGCGTTGCTCATCATTTACGAGTGTTTCACATATAATGTTAGGTTCACTGACACCTAACTGCTTTATAGCGTTTTTGCAAAGGGCTACTTCGTCTTTGGCGCTCGGTCCCTTCATGGCGATAAACTGACCGCCGTTTTTCACAAAAGGAACGCAGTATTCGAGTAACACAGGCATAGCGGCCACGGCACGTGCGCATGCAATATCGTACTTTTCACGAAGCTGTGGATTTCTGCCACCGTCTTCTGCGCGTGAGTGTATTGCGGTAATTCCTTTAAGATTCAATTTTTCAATAACGTCGTTCAAAAAAGTAATACGCTTGTTAAGACTGTCAAGCAAGGTCACTTCTAAATCGGGGCGAACAATTTTAAGAACTAAACCGGGGAAACCGGCACCCGTACCGACGTCGATTATTTTAGCATTTTGGGGTATTTCGCTATTTTTAAAAAACAAAATACAGTCATAAAAATGCTTGTAAAGGACGTCTTCAGGCTCGGTTATGGCGGTAAGGTTAATTTTTTCGTTCCATTCTATTAAAAGGTTGCCGTATAAATTGAGTTTATCAATTACTTCGGGGGTTAGTTCTACACCGAAGCTACTGCATAACGGGATGATTTTTTCAATGTTAAAGTTAATCATTAAGCTTTGCTTCCAATCTGTAAATAGGTTGATTTAAGGCTAAAAAACGACTTTCGTACTCTGTTACAATGTTGTCAGGGAAATCGCTATTGTGTAGGTCAAGCGATACGTTATAAATACCAAAACCGCATTGAGAAAACTCGGAAATAGAGAACTCAAAAAAGTGCATATTATCGGTTTTTTGGTGTATCTCGGCACCGCTGCAAAGTAAGTTTTTATAAATGTTTAAAAACTTACGGTGGGTTAAACGGTGCGAAGCATAGGCTTTTTTAGGGAACGGGCAAGAAAAATTAAGAAAAAGGCGGGAAATAGTGTGTGCAGGAATGAATTTTTCCAAATACTCGGCGCTACCGCATATAAAACGAAGGTTTTCAACATTTTCCTGCTTTGCAATTTCGCAAGCACCTACAATAACGTTAGCGCTTTTTTCAACCGCTAAAACGTTAATTTCGGGGTGAGATTTAGCGTATTCTACCGCAAATTTACCTTTGCCGCAACCGATTTCCAAATAAATAGGATTGTTGTTGCCAAACCATTTAGAAAAATCAATATACTCTTTTTGCAAAATAGCGGTGTTGAAGTTGCGGTCGGCTGTATCTATTTTAAAAAGTATGTCCGAAACGGCCAATAGCCTGTCTTCAAGATACTTCTTTTTTCTCATTCTCATAACATCACCAAAGTCAAAAATAATAGGTATTTCTATATATTTTAAACCGCAAAAGGGTGTAAAGTCAATAGAACACGTCGTGATTTTTTAAAAAAATTCAAAAATTTTTCAAAAAGGGGTTGCATTATTCGTGATTTGTGTATATAATAGTAATACACTAAAATATCGCGGAGTGGAGCAGTTGGTAGCTCGTCGGGCTCATAACCCGAAGGTCGTTGGTTCAAGTCCAGCCTCCGCAACCAACAATGCGAACCGAAAAAGATATCGGTTCGGGAAACCCAGAAACCACAACGGTTTCTGGGTTTTTTTACGTCATTTTTCAAGGTGGAATTCAAAAGATATCATTTCCCAAAAACGACCTTTGGGAGGACTTGAACTACAACTCTTAAAAAATGTAGTATTTACTTAGAAAACACTTGACAAATTTTGCGGGGGGTATAATTTTAATGTATCTTTATATGTATCTGGCTTGAAAACGTTTACATATAATGACAATTTTTTATGGAGGTCATAGCAATGACGAAAAAAAATTCTACTAAAAAAGCATTGCTCGCAAGCGCACTGTCGCTGTTGCTTTGCATTTCAATGCTGATCGGTACGACCTATGCATGGTTTACCGATTCCGTAACCAGTGCAAACAACATCATCATGTCCGGCAATCTTGACGTTGCGCTTGAGTATTCTACAGATATGGTCAACTGGACCGCTGTGGATGCCAATACCAACGTCTTTGATGACGAGGCTCTTTGGGAGCCCGGCTACACCGAGGTGGTTTACCTGCGTGTATCCAACATGGGCAGCCTGGCCATGAAGTACATGCTGGGTGTTAATGTTGCCAACGAGACCGAGGGCAAGACCCGGGACGACAATACGCCCTTTAAGCTGTCCGACTACATAGAGTACGGCATTGCCAAGGACGTTACAGCGAAATATGCAGACCGCACCGCTGCACGCGCTGCTATTACTTCTGCTGCAAAGCTGAACGTTGCTTATAGCGAAGAGTTCCACCTTGTAGGCAAGACCGCAACAGCTACCGACACCGACGTGTATGCGCTCGTGGTTTATATGCCCGAGTCTGTAGGCAATGAGGCAAACCATAACGGCACCGATATTCCCGTGATCAACCTCGGCCTTTCTGTGCTTGCTACACAGGATACTGTTGAGGAAGATAGCTTCGACGATCAGTATGATAAAGATGCTACATATACCATTTCGGTCAACAGCACCAATGAATTGGTTTCTTCTTTCGAGAACATGACCGAAGCTACTGTATTTGATGCAACCGGTGTTTCACTTGATGTTGACACCATCGGCACCACCACAGATGAGATTATTGTTCCTACCTTTAACATTCCGACCGGAGCTACCGTTAAAGGAGCAGAATTCAAAATTGAGAGTGCTTCGATGATTTCCGCCGAAGCAACTGCTGTTTCTGACACCGTTGTATTCGACGAATGTGATATTGTGACTGCTGATGCTGATGCCACAGACGGCATGCCTGCTATGGCTCTTGTGGGTGAAATGGGTACAACTGTTTCCTCTACAAAATATGTCTTCAACAACTGCACCTTCAAGGGTTATGTTATGCTCAATGGCATAAATGCGGAATTTAACAATTGCACGTTTGTTTTGTCAAATGAAAACGATGGTGCAACTTGTTGCTCGTTTGGAGAGTATGTTTTCAACAATTGCACCTTTAACTATGAAAATGGTATTAACCTGATTGCTTCTAATACCATCTATGCAGATTCCTATGCGACCGTTGTTCTGAATGATTGCACCTTGGTTGGCGCGACTTACGGAAATAGCGCAGATTCTACTATCACGGTAGAATAATTTGCGGCTGATACTCTTGACCTATCGTTGAGAGCGAATGTTTTAATGCCGATATCTTTTTCGGTGCAACTTGCCAAAACGAAAGACACCCAAGTGGGTGTCTTTTTCGTTTTGGTTATGAAAGTTAAATTTGAAACAGTGAATTTAGATTGAGACCGACGAGCGTGGCTCGTTGGGTGACGTCGCGACCGCCGCCTGTGGCGGAAGAAGGGAGCGTAAGGAAGCGCCGCGGTCGAAGAAAAACGACGCTCCAAGGAAGTTTTTCTTCGGGCACCGCAAGAGGCTTTTTAAGGCGCCGCCTTAAAAAGATAACCCGAAGGTCGTTGGTCGGGGTCCAGCCTCCGCACCATGGTTGTCTACCAAAATAGATGACAGCCTGATAAACCCAGTAACCTGGGCGGTTTCTGGGTTTTTCGTGTCTAAAAAACATTAAAATAAGAAGATGCCATCCCCTTAAAAACGGTGTTTGGGAGGACTTGAACTAAAACACTCGCAATTTAAGGGCAGATTTTGCGATTTGTTTCGTAAAGTCTGCCCTTTTTTGTTTTTATAAATGTTAAATGTTTGTGTCTGAAAGCAGATGTGAAGAATTGTGATTGCATTAAAACCATGGTAGAGAATTCTTTGATTATATGATACAATATTAAAAAGTTATAACTTTTTTAAGACCGCCGCCTAAAAAAACGTACTTAATTGGTGAAAGCACTTTTAGGTCTGACAAGGGAGGTGTACAGCATGGATGATCTGAAAATCATTGAACTTTATTTTGAAAGAGACGAACAGGCAATCAAAGAAACGGATTCAAAATATGGCAAGTTATGTCATAGCATCGCATACAACATTCTAAATAATCGCGAGGATTCCGAAGAGTGTGTAAATGATACATATGTTGGAGTATGGAATGCAATTCCACC
Organism: Acutalibacteraceae bacterium; assembly: GCA_045119585.1. Lineage (GTDB taxonomy): Bacteria > Bacillota > Clostridia > Oscillospirales > Acutalibacteraceae > UBA737. The sequence goes on from JBGVDY010000194.1 coordinate 6,929, forward strand.
GACAAGACCGAATAACTTTATGGCTTTCGTTTGTAAGATTGCAAGAAATCTTTCTTTGAAACGATTAGAGTTTACGAAGAGAGAGAAACGGTCAGCGGATATTATCATTTCTTTTGAAGAACTTGCTGCCGTATTGCCTGATGAACGGTATGCACCAAATATAAGTGATGAAGATATCGGAAAGGTTATCAGTGAGTTTCTTCGCAATCAAAAGGAAGATGCTAAAAATGTTTTCATTCGCAAGTATTACTTTTTCGATTCTATCAGCGAAATTGCCAAGCGCTATTCTTTTACCGAGAGTAAGGTCAAAAACATGTTGTTCTACACCCGAAACCAGCTAAAAGACTATCTGATTAAGGAGGGCGTTGAAATATGAAAACACCAAGAATTGTAAATGCTATTGAAAATATTGATGATGAACTTGTTTCCAGTGTTTTCGAGAGCAAGAAAAAGAAGAATAATTGGGTTAAGTGGGGCGCTTTAGCTGCCTGCTTTGCCGCATTGGTTATTGCAGGGACTGCTATTTTACCATCATTACTTGGAAATGATATAATCAATCCCGAAAAAACGGATGGAAGGTATAAAGATTTTACCATAAGTAAAGATGATGTTGCTATCGTATGGCCATGGGAGTATTTGACAGAAACCTAAAGATAATATGAGACTGAACTTAATGTTGTTAAATACGAGAAAATAAGCGGCCGTACAGTATTGGAAGAATTGATTGGCGATAAAATAGGTAATTACACTATTGTGGGGTACGATGCAAACACCGAAGAACATCCTACGGTAGTATGTACTGTTTATAAGTTAAAAAACATTAATCAAACTCAATTCATCGCAGTTAAGATAGAGGATAACTATTATGTTTTTAAAAATGCTGTTTATAACCCACCTGAAACCTTGGGAGAATTGTTTGAAAGGGTGGATTTATCTCAGTTTTTGAAATTAGAGCGCTTTTCTGAAAATGGCGATGGACCCGATGAAAAGCACTTTGTTTTAAATGATGATAAATACGTGTGGGAAGTTCTATCCACTTGTAAAAATGCCGCTTTTATAGACGAGAACGAAGTATACTGGCATCCTTATGATAGAGATTTTATATCCTTTGCCATTTCTTCCGAGACTTTGGGCATCTATAAGCACAGCCTTTTAATAACTGCCGACGGATATTTAGAGACAAATGCTTTTGGGTGGGGATATCTTTACTATATAGGTGAAGAAGCCACTGGAAAAATCATAAAATACGTAATGGATAATTCCAAAGAAGCAGAGTACGAACCTTACAGCAATAGTAATTCTATTTGTGGCAAAATTGTTGAGATTACCAACGATTATATCTTAGTTGATGATTCTATTTTGTGTAAGAACGAGTCGGATGGTATAACCTATAAGATTTTAGTTAACGATATCCGAATTTCTCGTTATGTAGATAGGGCTGTTATCAAAGTTGGTGATATCGTGCAGATTTCCTATGAAGGGGAAATTGACGAGCAGAATTCAAATACTATTAGTAATGCCTTCTCAATTTCTGATGTTGATATATTCTATGAAGATGAGAGTGAAGAACAAAATTATAATGAACAAAATTATAATGCAGATAGTAGCAGTACCGTAAGTAAAGAGGCTGCTTTTGTTTCCAAATAACTGTATGTTCGTTAAAGAGAGAAACATCTAAATTGGTAGCACTTGCCAATAATGCGCACGATTTAGATATCTGGGCAAAAAAGTCCGAAACCACAGCGGTTCGGACTTTTTCTATGCAAATTTTCATAGTTGAATTTTATAGATATCCTCCGTCTTAAAAGGCTATTAGGGAGGACTTGAATTAAATACAAAGGCAATATTAAGTGAAAAAAATACAGTTTTTATGATATAATCAGTTCAATAAATAAGAAATTGACTAATAGTTTGTTGAATACTGGATGCAGATAGCAGGGCATTAAGTTCCTGCTATCTGTTTATAAGCGCTTTGAGTTTTCCAATAAAAAACTTAAAAGTATTTGTAAGATTTCCGATTTTCAATAGTCTTATAGGTGAAGGAGGTGATAGGGAATGGAGTTCGAGCAGATTTACATTACATATTTCCGTGATGTTTATCTATATATCCGTAGATTGTCTAATAGTGAGCATATAGCCGAAGAAATCACAAGTGAAACTTTTTTCAAGGCTATGAAATCAATTGATAGTTTCCGTGGGGATTGTGATATGCGTGTTTGGTTGTGTCAGATTGCCAAAAACTGCTATTATTCATATATAAAAAAGGCGGACCGAACAGAATGTATTGATAATGTAGAAATTGCAGAACAAGGTGCATCTTTCGAGGAACGATTATTTCGGCACGATACTGCAATGCAAATACAAAAAATTCTTCACGATGTACCAGAACCATACAAAGAAGTCTTTATGTGGAGAGTATATGCAGAATTGAGTTTTAAGCAGATAGGACAAATATTTGGTAAATCTGAAAATTGGGCTTGTGTTGCCTATCACCGAGCACGAAATAAGATTAAAGAAAAATTGGAGGTTTATTAACATGAAAAATGAATGCAATATTGTTCGAGATATTCTACCTTTGTATGTTGAAAATATGGTCAGCGAAGAAACCGCAAAGTTCGTGAAAGAACATCTTGCGGAATGCAAAAATTGCAGTGAAGACTATGAAGCCATGAAATCAACGGATGGCTTTGTGGAGAATAAAAGTGATAATTCGGCGGACATCAAAATAGCAAGCAGTTTGAAGAATATCAAAAACACAATCAACAAAAAAATCAGAAACATAGTATTATGTGCTGTTGCTGCAGTATTGGTTGTAATCGTTGGGTTTAATCTTATGTTTAATGTTGCAATTAAGAATGTTTCCCCTGAGGATATCTCTATTTCTGCTGATGTGTATTCATTAGCTGAACTTATTGAGAATTCCGTTGATAACGATAACTCTAAAGCAATCGAAGTAAAAATCCCCCATCTCGGAACGATGGAACTGACGGAAGATACAATTAAAAAATGCGAGTATGTAACTGTGATTTCTGTGGGTTCGGAATATTTCATAAGAGCTATAGAGAGCGAAGTAAAAGACAACACACTTTACATCAATGCTTTCAATACCACACTTCTTAACAACAAAGCCCAAAATTATCAAAAGCAGTTTTCTTATGTTGAATTGCAGGAAATAAATAAGATTATATTTGTTGATGGTAATGGTTTGGAAACGGTGTTATGGAGTAAATAAATTCCAATTTAATAAATGGTTTTAACACTGATATCTAAATTGGTGCAACTTGCCAAAACGAAAGACACCCGATGGGGTGTCTTTTTCTTTTGGGTTATGAAAGTTAGGTTTACACCGATGATTTTGTGTTGCATGGGAAATATTTGTACTGAAAAGGAAGAAGTCTTAGTATAAGGCGTACACTTAAGGAAACTACCCATACTTTGTTATCCTCGCACCTTGAATATTAAAGACAAAAGTGTTATAATATAACAAATCTAAAAGATAAGTATGTTGTATGGAGTTAAGTATTCGCTTTAGTTGAGGGTGTTAAATATGTTTGATAATGTTTCTCAAGGACTTTTTACCACAGGTGCAACGGGGTATTTAATTATTGTTCCTGTTCTTCGTTCACTGGCTATCTTGTTTATGGTTATTTCGACATATAAACTTTTAAAGGCAAGACAGGATAATCATAAATTTTTATGGATAGTTGCAATTTGTTTTTCTCCAATTATAGCAAGAATTGCATTTGAAGTTTATCGTCGATGGATATCTAAAAAAGAAATTGTTAAAACTAAAGGAAGCACCTCGTTTCTAATAATATCAATTATAGCGTTTGTTCTTTCGGCTATTTTGATGGTTGTATCGGTTATTTCTATGGGTGTCGGCTATTTAAAAAGCGAAATTGATGGTGAACCCCTTGCAACTTTTTATGATGTGCACGGAAATAAATATGACGATTTGTATGATGTCCCACTACACGATAAGCAAGGGAACATATATAATTATGAAAGCGCTTGGTTTACAGCAGGTTCTTATATAGATCAGAACGGCAAATCTTATGATGGCGAATACTGCTATTTGAGTGAAGAAGGATATTTTTACTTCGATGAAAATGAAGAATTGAAACCATATAACGATTCTTACGATTATTATACAGATGGTGAAACGATTTATTATAGTTTGCTTAATCGTGTATATTGGGAAGAAGATGGCACAATTTATGAGAAGTCAGGGAGAATGCATTTGGAATTATTTGATTTTGATAAGTAAATTTTATCATTTGTTTTAAACCCTGTCATAATATATTTGTTTGTTTTGAGTTTGTAAAGGGTTTTAGGTTCTCCTAAAAAGCGGAAAAGGTGATATACATTTTCCCTGCTTGTTACGGTATAAGACAAAACAAAAGGAAGCACGAAAATTTCGTGCTTCCTTTTTCACTGTCTCACAGAGAATATATTAAATTTTTGAGAATGGTAATTCGCGATATATTGCTTCGCAATTCGATATATTTTACTTCGTAAAATTCGATATGTTTACCTATCAGTAAACGCGATATGATATAAATCCCATCTTGTCCGAAGGACATATCGAAAGGCGTAGCCTTATATCGCACCATTAGGTATATCGCAAATCCCGTAAGGGATTTATATCGCTGCGTTGTATCCTTAAGGGTACAACGCATATAGTAAGATATTCGTTGAAAATACAAAAGCGTTATGATATAATTAAACAAAAAATTAATACTTTAAGGGTACTTTAGAAAGAGTGATAAAATGAAAATCGTTGATATTATTACAAAAAGGGTTAATTTTACGCGACACAAAGAATTTAAAATTGCATTTACAAGCAGTACCATATGCCAGTGTGTATATGTTAAAATATTAACCGATGAAGGAATTTACGGTTTGGGCGAATCTACACCATTTCCGCTTGTGACAAGTGAAACAACAGATGGCGTTATAGCAACTATCGAATTTATGAAATCCGCGCTTTTGGGAGCAGATCCTACTGATATTGCCGAAATTCACGCTATTATGGATAGAACACTGCTTAATAATACCGCTGCTAAGGCGGCTATAGATATTGCTTGTTACGATATTATGGGTAAAAAAGCAGGCAAACCTGTTCATAAGCTTATTGGTGCAAAGTGTGACTCTGTTCAGACCGATATGACCATAGGAATTGATAGCGTTGAAAATATGGTGAAAGAAGCTGCCGTAAAAGTAGGACAAGGCTTCCGTATTATCAAAATTAAATGCGGAATAGATCCTCAAAAAGATATAGAGGTAGTAAAAAGAATAAGAGAAGCAGTTGGTGAGGATATAGACCTTAGAATCGACGCTAACCAAGGCTATGATATAAAAACAGCTCTTTACGTACTTGAAGAAATTAGCAAATACAACATAACTGAAGCGGAACAGCCGTTGCCGTTTTGGGACGTTCACGGAATGGCAGAGATTAACAAGGTTTCTCCCGTTCCTGTTATGGCGGATGAAAGTGTTCACACACCAATACAAGCCGAGATTGCTTGCCAACACGATGCTTGTAAAATTGTGAATATAAAGCTGATGAAATGCGGTGGAATATATCCCGCTTTGCAAATTGCTGATATTGCAAAGAAATACGGTAAAACCTGTCTTGTGGGTTGTTTTTATGAATCGAAATTAGCAATTTCTGCTGCTGCGGCAGTCGTTCTTGCAAAGGATAACATTGAATCGGCCGACCTTGATTCTTTCTTTTCTTTTGCAAATCCCGAAGTTGGCGTTTGCGGTGGCTTTAAGGTTGATAAGGATATTATAACTATGTCCGATAAGAGTGGCTTTGGTTTTGACGATTATGAGTTTTGATATTATCAAAACAGTATCAAAAAACAGATAAATTATTATTTATGATACGATAGATGTATCGTAAGTTGTTCTTATATAATTTAGAACAAGAATTGCTATCTAAAATACAGTAAATAACGAAAAATAAAGGGAGAAAAAACTATGGTCCAAAAAACATTTTGCCCTAACGGAACAAAGTACATAGCGGATGTTATAAGTGCTGCTGTGTTAAGTGGTAAACAAACCGCGACTATTAGCGGAAATTGGGAAATTGACACCGCTATTCGTATTCCAAATGATTTTACGTTGGTTTTAGATGGGTGCCATTTAAAATTGGCAGATAATTGTTTTTCTAATATATTTGTAAATGAGCATCATAATACCCCGGTAGGAAAAACTTCCGAAGGAACAGACCATAATATAACCATAGTTGGTAAAAACGGCGCCATTCTTGATGGCGGAAAACACAACGGTCTTTCTGAAAGAACGGCAGAAAAAAACGGCTTACCGCCTATTTGGAAAAATAATCTTATTTTATTTACTAATGTCCAAAATTTTGAAATTTCGGGTATTTCTTGCCATAATCAGCGTTGGTGGGCGCTTAATTTTATTTATTGTTCTAACGGGAAATTACATGATATTGATTTTAAAGCCTGCGATATTTATATTGATGAAAACGGTAACGAATATCACGGATTAAAGCATAACGGATGTGGTACTGTTCTTGTAAAAAATGCGGATGGTATTGATTTGCGTCAGGGTTGCCACGATATTACCATTGAAAACATAACCGGCTTTACGGAAGATGATTCTATCGCTCTTACCGCTCTTGACGGAAGAATGGAAAGAAGCTTTGCGGTAGAAGCGTTTCCTTCGGATATTTGTAATATTACTATTAAAAATATCGCAACCGCTGCTTTTTGTGCGAATGTACGCCTTTTAAACCAATGCGAAATTAAACTGCACGATATTTTAATCGACGGTGTGTATGACACTTCAGAAAATTCGCCTTATATGGATAGAGGATTATATGCTGTGCGAATTGGTGACACTCACCTTTACGGTGAACGCCATGCAAATAAGGAAGAAACCTATAACATTACGGTAAGAAACGTTCGCTCTCGCGGAATAATTGCCGCTATAGGTCTTGCGGGGGATATGGAAAACGTTTCTATAGAAAATATTGAATTATGCGGCGATACTCGTGAGATAGAGGATAAACGAGGTGTATAATCGAAAAACCGAAAGTTTCATTGTATGGTTGTGTGAATTTGTTCTAATATTATTTATTGAAAATATATGGATGTTATGATATACTTGTTTTCAAAAGCAGGTATTATTGTGACAAATAAAAATAAAGGCAGAGAATTTTTATGAAAAAAGTAGTTGGATTAGTGCCGGCATCTATGACACTTGAAACAAATGAAAGGTGCATGCAGGATTATTATAGGCTTGGCAACAATTATATAAAACGTGTTGTGGAAGCAGGCGGTATACCGGTTGGTCTTGCTCCTTCGGATAACTGGGTTACTGAAGAAGCGTTAGACCTTTGCGATGCTTTTTTAGTACAAGGTGGTAATGAATTTTATCCTTATCATTTTCAAATGATTCACCACGCAGTTACTCATGGTAAGAAATACCTTGGTATTTGTTTGGGCGAACAGCTTATATACGTATATTTTGAGCTTAAGCGTAGAGTGGAAGAACGCGGTTTTGAAGGCGACCTTGTAACCGCAATTTGCGATTATTTAAAAGAGCTTGGTTCGGATTTCTCGTTACAGAAAGCAGTTCCCAACCATTATAGTGAAGGTGTTGCCCGTGGCAAGGAAGATGATGCAAAGCACGATGTAGAGATTGTTAAAGGTACACTTTTACATAGCGTATTAAAGCGTGATACTATGCGTATTGCAACCTATCATAAATTAAGCACTCCGCCCGAGCAAACCATTGTGACTATAAACGCTTGGTCGACAGGTGGCGACGGTGTTGTAGAAGGTACAGAGTACGGCGATAATATTTTAGGCGTACAAGGACACCCCGAAATCGACGGACTTTTACCTGAACTTTTTGAATTCCTTGTGAATGATTGATTTTTTTAGTGTGAAAAAGACACCCAAGGGAGACACTCCGTAAGGAAGTTGTCTCCCTTCGGCTTTTGTAGTCAGCCAGATTGATTGAATTGTAAGGATAATTCAATTCATAACGGAGGATTACGAAAATGACAAACTTTATTGAAGAATTTTATTATGGCAATTTAGATCCACAGGCACGGAGCACAAAGGAAAACAAAGCCGTGCAGAAACAAATGGAAGTCTTGATGTTAAACGAAGATTTCTTAACTGAGAACCTTTCAGGCGAAAGCAAAAAGAAATTCTTAGAGTTTTGCAATGCTTGGAGTGTAGTTAACGGAGAATCAAACCTTGATAGTTTCATAATGGGTTTCAGACTTGGAGCACAGTTTACATACGATACGTTTGTAAACGATAAAGCACCATTTAAGGATTTATTGAAGGAGGTTTGATTATGGAAAAGTATATCTACGATGAAATTAATGGTTTATGGTATGAACTTCAAGGCGATTATTACATCCCTTGTCTAAAACTTCCCGATGAAGAACAGGTCGAAATCGGTATTTGGGGTCAAAGACGTTTGGAGTATATCAAACACAATCGCAAAGGCTTCTACACTTCATTGGTTATCGGTTGTGAACTTAACCGCTATCTTGCTGATGTTAATAGACAAGCAGAAGAAATGTTTGATACACTTATCTCACAATACAAAACCGCCGAAGGCATTACCGAACAACTAAAAGCGACAAATCAGATGGAGTGGGTTGGTCGAATGAATAATATTCGTCAAAGAGCAAACGAAATTGTTAATACAGAACTAATTTATGCATAATATTAAAGGCGACAGGGAGATTAACACCTCTCTGTCGCTTTTTGCTTTTTACTGTTGAAAACAAAACGTCAATATGCTATAATGATTATGCTGGATACTTAAATTACAATGGGATATTGTAATTTGTTGTTGCAAAGACTAGTTAT
>JBGVDY010000195.1:0-1888 GCA_045119585.1 Acutalibacteraceae bacterium
CACAATATCACTCATTATATTATCTTTGAGATGGGTATTATTTCAAAGTATGTAACCCACTATGACACTTTCAAGTTGAAAGTGTCAATTTTTATATAAAAAGAAAATTGGGAGAAACTTCTTTACGAAGTGTCTCCCAAAGGTAGCTTTTTTAATTTCTGGTAGCTTTATAGTTTTTATAGCAAAAGTCAAAAATCTCTTTTTTAACTGAACCAAAGGTTTTATCTTTATGGTGTATAAGATAAGAATTTCGGGTGAATTCATAATCCGAAACTGTAATTTTACGAAGTCCGCCATTCTCAAGCTGACGGGTAAGCATAGCTTCAGGCATAATGGTAACACCTAAGTTTTGCGCCGCCGCCGAAATTAGCGCTTGGTTACTTATAGATTCCATAACAGGCGTTACCACCAAGTTTTCAAGTGCAAAAATATGGTCTAAAAACTCACGCGATACACTTTCATCTTCACGAAGTAACAAGTCATACTTACATAATTCTTTAAGGGTTACTGTCTCAGGCATATTATACTTCTTACCACAAACCGCAATTAAATTGTTGCAGTCAACAAGTCGGGATTTTATATTCGGGTCGGAAGGCTTGCCTTGAATAAAGGCAAAATCAAGCGTACCATTTAAAATTTTATTTTCTATTATCGAAGTTTGGTTAATAGAAACTTGAAAATCTATTTCAGCAAAATTTTCTTTAAGCTTCCTTAAAAGCCAAGGAAGCTTTTGTTTACCTATAGTAAGTGAAGAGCCAATTTTTAAAAGCGGTTTTTTAGATGAGTTAAGTGCCTGTTCTTCAAATTCATCAAAGGCGGATATAACTTCCTGTGCCTTTATAAGCAAACTTTTTCCTTCATCAGTCAAGAATAATCGGCGGTTTATTCGTTCAAAAAGTTTTACATTATAGTTTTTCTCAATTTCGGCAATAGTATTACTAACAGCCGGTTGTGCAATAAATAACTCTTCGGCAGCTTTTGTCATACTGCCGTGCTTACAAACACAAATAAATACCTTTAAATGTCGTATAGTCATTACATTCTCCATAACTAAATTTATATATACTTTATAATATTATACTATTTTACTTATCGTAAGTCAATTGGTATAATATCCTTGCAAAAAAATGAAGAGGAGAAAAATTTATGTTATCTTCACAAGAAGTGATGCAATTAATCAGTAGTCTTGTTTGGCTACTGGCAGGTGTTGGTGTATTTATTGTTGGTATGAACTTTATGGGTGACGCCTTGGAAAAAAGCGCGGGCGCGGGAATGAAGCACTTGCTTGAAAAAATCAGTAACAACCGCCTTTCAGGTGTAGGAATCGGCGCAGGTGTAACAGCAATAATTCAAAGCTCATCTGCAACGTCCGTAATGGTTATAGGCCTTGTAAACGCAGGAGTTATGACTCTTATGCAGGCAACACCTATAATTATGGGTGCAAATATCGGTACTACAATTACCGGCGTGTTAGTAGCGCTTAAGAATGATTACTTTAATATGGCAATGTATCTTCTGGCTTTTGCCGGTGTAATGATGGGCTTTTCCAAAAAGGAAAAGTTAAAAATTGCAGGTAGTCTTTGCTGCGGTTTAGGTCTTATTTTCGTTGGTCTTGAAGTAATGAGTAGCGAACAAGCTTTCGGCAATCCGTTAGTTGAAAATATGTTTACCGATATTTTCAGAAGAATAGATTTTCCGCTACTCTTAATATTGGTTGGTGTTATTTTTACCGGCCTTATCCAAAGCTCTTCAGCAGCGACAGGTGTTGTTATTACAATGGTTGGCGCAGGTGTTCTTCCGCTTGAGATGGCGTTGTTTATTGTGCTTGGTGCTAATATCGGTACTTGCGTTACAGCGCTACTTGCTTCCGTAGGTGCCAATGCTAATT
>JBGVDY010000196.1:0-1729 GCA_045119585.1 Acutalibacteraceae bacterium
ATATCACCGTGAATTGCTATAGATTCCGGACGTACAAAAGTACCAATTTGATTACCTGAACCAAATCCGCCACCGAACACCGCAAAGGAATTACACAAATTATCATATATAAATATATGACCATAATTTATGTCAACGGCATAGACAAAACCATCCGAATCAACACAAAGCTTATTAAAGTTTGTCATAATAGGATGGTCGCTATCATCCTTATAATCAGATTCATCAGCAAAATTCAAAGTGTCAGAATTAATACCATTTTTATCTTTTAAGATATTATTACCTGCAGGGTTAAGACGTCTGATTTGTCCTGTACCTACATCCCATATACTATCTGTAAGACCTGTAAGTGTATAGATAAAATTGTTATCATCGATATCCATACTTATAAACTGATAAGGTAATTTTTGTATACTGCTTGCACGCTTTGCTTCGGTTTGGGTTAAACGGTCCCAAAGTTTACCAAAAACGTCAAGTACAGATGCTTTTACGGTATTAGCACCATAAAATCCCAAAAATTCGCCGTTATCGGCGTAAACAAGTGCACCGTAATATGAGCCACTGCTAAGTACATATATATAATCTCTTGAATCGGTTAAAACCTTTATAGGCGCGTAGTTAAAATCCTCAGGAATAACCTTTGCATCCGGTAAACCAATTATTTGATTTAAAGTACCATTGGGATTTAATACAATAACCCTTTGACCATTAGTATCAGCAATGAATATTTTTCCATCTTTTTTAATATAGATGCCCTTTGCACCGCTAAAAGATATGGATTCATCTTTATATTTAATGTCTTTAATTTCCTTAACAAGCTTTAAATTTTTATTAACAACTAAAATTCTGCTGTTATCACTGTCAAGTATATATAGGTTTCCTTTTTGGTCGCAATCAATATCCGAAGGAGCGGCAAGACTATCCGTTCCGAGAGAATAACCGTTGATTTTATCAACTGCTTCATATACAGTTCTAATATTTACGGCTTCTCGTTCTTCATCCTTTTCCCAATACGCGTAAGTATTATATGGAACTGCATTCACCTCAGCAGCAGAAACCGCAGGAACTAACGAGCAGGCCAAAATTAAGGAAACTAAGAAAAGCATTATAAATTTTTTCATAACTATGCCCCCCTCTATCCTTTAATGCCGGCGCTACCCATTGTTTCCATTACGCTACCCTGGGTGCACATATATATAACAACAGGTGGTATTAGAAGAATAACCGTTGCTGCCATCGCACTACCCGAACGAGCAATACCGCCCGACGCTATAGTGCTCATAACGTTTGGTAACATCTTTAATTCTTCACTAAAAATGGTACCCTGTGGTTGCATTGACCACAAATCTCTAAAAGCAAATAACGTAAGTGTTAACCATGCCGGTTTCATAATTGGAAAAGCAATTTGACGATAGATTCTAAATAATCCTGCACCGTCAATTTTACCTGCCTCCAGCAAAGCATCAGGTATACTGCTATCTATGAATTGCTTCATAAGGAAAACACCCAACGTGGCCGGCAAATATGGCAAAATATACACCAAATATGTATCAATTATATTTAATTTAGAAAAAATTACATATTGAGGAATCGCTAAGGTATAAGTGTTGTAAAGCAAAGCAAACTGAATTACCATAAACAAAATCTTATTACCCTTAAATTTTAGCTTTGCTAAAACAAATGCCGCCATTGATGCGATAAAAATATGTAAAACTGTTGTTGTTACGCT
>JBGVDY010000197.1:0-3484 GCA_045119585.1 Acutalibacteraceae bacterium
TCTCGATATCCCAATCGGTGTTCTCGCATATCCATTATAACACCTATTTTGAATTCTGCACCATATACTTTATTCTTACTGCCTTTTTTACGCATAAAAATATGCACCTCCAAAAGTGTCTAACTTTTGGGGTGCATATCAAAGCGGGATTTTTTTGTTATATCTTTTCGTTAAACTTTTTTATTGCTTCAAAGCTTTCAGCGCTTATATGATGCTCAATTTTGCAAGCATCCTTTGCCGCCGTTTCCGAGCCGACACCCAATTTTTCAAGAAAACTTGATAAAACCGTATGCCTTTCATACATACGCTCGGCAATTTTTACACCCTCTTCAGTAAGTGTAATATAGCCTTTACTGTCAACCTTTATAAGCTCAGCTTTTTTAAGCAATCCAACCGCACGTGATACCGATGGCTTTGAAAAGCCCAAATCGGTTGCAATATCAAGCGAGCGGACATACTGCATTTTTTGAGATAGCAATAAAATTGTTTCAAGGTACATTTCGCCGGATTCATATATCTGCATTTATAGCACCTCTTTTAAAAATTATACCTTTTTAACGCCTATGGTAACCTTTTGGTCGTTAATATCCCATTCCTTCACAAAACCTTGGCATTCGCCTACTGTTAAAGAATCGGCTAAGGTGTCACCGGCAATATCAACAGTTTTGCGTGTAGCAATATCGCAAACAACATCACTGCCCGAAAGTGTTATTTCAATATGGTCAACAACGTTGAAATCAGCTTCCTTACGCATTGTTTGAATCTTACTTATAAGCTCACGAATGTAACCTTCTTCAATAAGCTCGGTTGTAAGGGTTGTATCAAGTGCTACCGTAACGCCCTTATCACTTAAGGTGAAGAAGCCTTCCTTTTGAGTTGCATCTATAAGCAAATCTTCTGTTTCCAACTCAATATCGCCCGACGAGAGTGCTAAAATAAGCTTTCCGCTCTCATCCAACTGCTTTTTAGCAGCATTGCCGTCAAGATTCATTAAAGCGTTTCTGATTTCGCCCAACTGCTTACCGTACTTCGGACCTAAAGTCTTTAATTGCGGTTTAAAGGTGTAACTAACAAAATTGTCAACTTCATTTGTAAAGTTAACGTTCTTGATATTAAGTTCTTCTTTAATAATATCAATAAAACTATCTTCAAGTGCGCCATCAAGCTTTACGTACATAGTATTAAGCGGTTGACGATTTTTGCGTGAAGAACCGTTACGTGCAGCTCTACCTAAAACAACAATATCAAGCACCTTTTCCATTTGTTCTTCAAGGTTTTTATCAATAGCAGACTTATCAACCTGGGGGAAAGCACAAAGGTGTATACTTTCAGGAGCGGTTTTATCAATACCTGCAACAAGATTCTGATAAATGTTTTCAGCCATAAACGGAATCATAGGAGCAGCAGTTTTTGCAGTAATTACAAGTGCGTGATAGAGTGTCATATAAGCGGCAAGCTTATCATCTGTCATACCCTGTACCCAATAACGCTCACGACCGCGGCGAACGTACCAGTTACTCATTTCATCCACAAATTCCTGTAAAGTACGTGCGGCTTCCGGGATTCTATAGTTAGCAAGGTTATAATCAACCGCTTCTACCATAGAATTAAGCTTTGATAAAAGCCATTTATCCATAACGGTAAGCTTGCAGTCTTTAAGGTTATATTTTGTAGGATCAAATTTATCAATATTAGCATAAAGCACGTAGAAAGCATAGGTATTCCATAAAGTACCCATAAACTTACGCTGACCTTCTACAACTGCTTTGCCGTGGAAACGGTTAGGAAGCCAAGGCGCCGAGTTTGTATAGAAATACCAACGAATAGCATCTGCACCGTAGGTTTCGAGCGCTTCCATTGGGTCAACTGCGTTACCCTTTGATTTACTCATTTTTTGACCGTTTTCATCCTGAACGTGACCTAAAACGATAACGTTCTTATAAGGTGCCTTATTGAAAATAAGGGTAGAAATCGCCAAAAGTGAATAGAACCAACCACGAGTTTGGTCAACCGCTTCGGAAATAAAGTCTGCAGGGAACTGCGCTTCAAATAAATCTTTATTTTCGAACGGATAGTGGTGCTGTGCAAAGGGCATTGCACCCGAGTCAAACCAACAGTCAATAACTTCGGGAACACGATGCATTTGCTTACCGCATTCGGGACATTTAATAGTTACAGCATCAATATAAGGACGGTGTAATTCAATATCATCGGGGCAGTTATCTGACATTGATTTCAACTCTTCAATACTGCCAATAGCGTGGTGGTGACCGCATTCACAGGTCCAGATATTAAGTGGTGTGCCCCAATATCTGTTACGTGAAATACCCCAGTCCTGAACGTTTTCAAGCCAGTCACCAAAACGACCCTTACCAATAGATTCGGGAATCCAGTTAATAGTATTATTGTTACGGATAAGGTCATCCTTAACCTCGGTCATTTTAATAAACCAAGATTCGCGTGCATAGTAGATAAGTGGTGTATCACAACGCCAACAGAAAGGATAATCGTGCTCGAATTTAGGAGCATCGAATAAAAGACCTGCTTTATCAAGGTCGGTAAGTACTACAGGGTCAGCATCCTTTACAAACATACCGCTATAAGGTGTATCTTCAGTTAATTCACCCTTGCCGTTTACAAACTGAACAAACGGTAAATCGTACTTTCTGCCAACCTTAGAGTCATCTTCACCAAATGCCGGAGCAATATGAACGATACCTGTACCGTCGCTCATAGTAACGTAGCTGTCACAGGTGATAAAGTGAGCCTTTTTCTTTTGCTTTTCGCAAACAGGTTTTACGAAATCAAATAACGGCTCGTATTCCTTATATTCAAGGTCCTTACCTACAAATTCTTCCACTATTTCGTAAGCGGGGGCTTCTTCAGTAGCAAGCTTGCCAAGTACCTTGTCCAAAAGTTCTTTTGCCATATAATAGGTATAGCCGTCTTGTGCCTTAACCTTGCAGTAAGTATCATCAGGGTTTACGCAAAGCGCAACGTTAGACGGAAGTGTCCACGGTGTAGTGGTCCAAGCCAAGAAATAAGCATCCTCGCCTACTACTTTAAAGCGTACAACTGCACTGCGTTCTTTAACGTTTTTATAACCCTGTGCCACTTCGTGAGAAGAAAGCGGTGTTCCGCAACGCGGACAATAAGGCACTATCTTAAAGCCTTTGTATAAAAGACCCCTATCGTAAATTTGTTTTAAAGCCCACCATTCAGACTCAATAAAATCGTTATGATAGGTAACGTACGGGTCATCCATATCTGCCCAGAAGCCAACGGTCTTGGAAAATTCTTCCCACATACCCTTGTACTTCCAAACACTTTCTTTACAATGGTCAATAAATGGGTCAAGACCGTATTCCTCAATCTGCTCCTTACCGTCAAGACCTAAAAGCTTTTCAACTTCAAGTTCAACAGGAAGACCGTGAGTATCCCAACCGGCTTTACGGGGTACCATATAGCCCTTCATTGTGCGGTA
>JBGVDY010000198.1:0-7404 GCA_045119585.1 Acutalibacteraceae bacterium
ATCGTTGTGAACATTCTTTTGCTTTTGGGCAGGTAAAAAAATCACAAATTTTCCCAACGAATGTGGATATTTATTTACGATATTTACGATATTACAATATGGTTTATATCGTAAGTTTATAGGTTACAATATTGTAAAAAAATACATATAATAGGAGGGCAATATAATGACACAGTATCTTTATACAATCCCAATTATTTTTATGACAATTTTATGTATGTTGTTTTTAACAGCTACAAACGAATATATTTTAAAAGTACATAAAAAAGCTTCTTTGGTTGCTTTTTTGGGAGAATTTTTTATAATTGTTTGTGAATTATTA
This sequence comes from Acutalibacteraceae bacterium, assembly GCA_045119585.1. Lineage (GTDB taxonomy): Bacteria > Bacillota > Clostridia > Oscillospirales > Acutalibacteraceae > UBA737. The sequence continues at coordinate 323 of JBGVDY010000198.1, forward strand.
TCCATATTTTTGAACGGCTCTTCGCCTGAGTTTAAGATTATTCACTTTTTATCAAACTATTTTGGTTTTATATTAACACCTATTTTGATGGTTTTTTTTGCAACCGCTATAGGCAGATTTCATCGTTTTAAAGGTGCGGCAATAGGTACTGCTATTTACTTTGTTATTTGTAACGTTTTAATAGCGACAAAACAACTGTTTTATATAGATGCACAAAACGTTTATCATAGGGAAAATTTGTTTTATATATATATAGTTTCATATTTTATAGCAGTAATATATCTGTTTTATGAAACATTCCGATTCTCTTTAAAAGGGTTTTTGCAGCATAAAATTTTTACATATTTATTGAGCATGTGTTTCCTTGTGTCAATCTCTATCCAGGTTTTTATTCCTGATATTTATATGACAAGAATAGCAGTTGTTTTTTGTTTATGTGTATATTATGCTTATATCATTGAATTAACAAATCTTTTCGATAAACTTACAGGAGTTCTTAACCAAGGCACCTATATAAGAAAAGCAAAAGAATTGAAAGAGCAACAAACCATAATAATTTTAGATATAGATGACTTTAAGTATATTAATGATAATTATGGACATCAATATGGCGATACGTGCTTAGTTATTGTTTCTCAAGTTATAAAATCAATTTTCAGGTATTACGGTCAATGCTACCGAATCGGCGGCGATGAATTTGCAATAATTATAAGAAGGAATAATAATTTAGAAAATTTAATATCGAATTTTGAAAAAGTTCTTGCTGATAAGTTCAAAAACTCACCGCATCAGTTAACTGTTTCTTTAGGATATTCTAAATATGAGAAGAATGATACAAGTGAAAAAGTTATTGAACGTGCTGATTTTAATATGTATAATGTGAAAAAATCAAAAAAGGCTTTGAAAGCGGAAACTTTGAATAATAAATAATGTTAATATGAATTTTTGTTAGAGCGGGTTTTGCCCGCTCTTTTTATATATAATTAAAAAGATGTCGGTGAATGTCGGTCTGGTTTTGTGTATTATAAAATAAAAAAACAAAGGAGACAAAACTATGATTATTGTTGAAATTCATTCAAACAATATGTTAACTGTCAGAGACGACACTTTTGCTTGTGCTGTTTCTGATGGTCAAAAACACGAAACCGTAAGATTTCTATTTCCGCACAGTTGGGAAAAATATTCCAAAACCGCTGTATTTTCTTCAGAGAACGTAGCGCCTATAAATATTTTACTCGACAAGAAAAACACTTTTTGCTTATCTGAAAACGAATGCTATATTCCTTTTGAAGTACTAAAAGGCGATTGGTTCGAATTATCAATTTTTGGCGAAAATGGTGATAGTATAGCTACAACTACAAGAGTAAGAGTAGACGTGCTTGAAAGTGGATATGCCTTAGGCGATGAACCGCAAACACCTACACCTGACCAATATTCTCAAATAATAGATATTATGAGAAATACCGAGTCGGTAGCACAATCGGTAAGAGATGATGCAAACGCGGGATTATTTATCGGAGAAAAAGGAGATCAGGGTATTCAAGGTGTCCAAGGTCCAAAAGGTGAACAAGGTGTTCAAGGTCCGAAAGGTGACAAGGGTGATAAGGGACCACAAGGCGATAATTATAATTTAACCGAAGCCGATAAACAAGAAATAGCGGATATGGTAGACATGCCTGATATTGATTTTTCAAGCGTGGCGCCTGCAATTAAAAACACAGTAAGCGGCGGAAAATCTTTAACAGTAAATGATGTATCACCATTAGCGCATAAATGCTCTTTGAAACTTACAAGTGATAGGCATGAAAGTGCGAATATTTATAAGTTTGATAATGAAAATATAGAATTTAGCAATGAAGACACGTTAACTACCGCAACCTGCACATTTAAGGAAAATGGAACGTTTATTATTGACGGTGCAATTTCAAAAGAGAGTTCTTCACGTCTTTTTATTAATGTTTATTCTAAAGATTTGACATTAAATGAAACGTATACAATCTCACTAAGGAATACTAATAAAAACTTTTTAAAAATGTATAGTGCGGTAACGGTTTATGAAGATGGAACTGTTAACGAAGACTTCGGTAATTATAGCGAATACACTATAACACCCACAAAGAATGTCACTAGATATTGTTTTATGTATGGCATTTACGGCGAAGAAACTGAAGACCCTTATTTCACCTATCTTAGAAATGAAACACTTTACCCACAACTTGAATTAGGTACAGTAGTAACTGAATGGCAAGAATACGGCGGTGTTTCTTATATCGAAGATTTTAGTACAGTAAAAGTAAATGTTAATGGTGCCGAATACATACCAAACGCAGACGGAATTGTTACGGATATAGACAGTATTTCGCCTACTATGGAAATCACAACTAATAACGGAAACGTAAATATATGTGATTTTACTTATTGCGTGGATACAAAGAAATATATTGATAATAGCTCGGGTGGTGGCTCGGCACTGGGGGACATAGAAACCGCCCTTGATAACATTATAGCAATACAACAAAACCTTATAGGTGGTGGTAATGTATGAGTATAGCAGAAAAACTAACCGCTATTGCTGAGAACGAGCAAAAGGTTTTTGATAGCGGTAAGCAAGCCGAATATGATAAGTTTTGGGATGACTACCAACAAAATGGCAATAGGACTAATTACGAATACGGTTTTAGCGGTAGAGGGTGGACTGATGAAACCTTTAAACCAAAGTATGATATTACACCAACATCAGATACTAATATGTTTTGCTTTTGTGGTGTAACAGATATGATTAAGGCCTTAGATAATGCTGGAGTTAAGTTAGATTTATCTAGAGGTGTTGGAGGCTCTTACTTGTTACAAAATACACTTATTACACGCTTTCCAACTATAGACGCTTCAAACCGAAGAGCAATAGATTACTTTTTCTTAGGTAATCAAAATCTTGAGTATGTAGAAAAAGTAATACTAAAAAGTGATGGCTCGCAAACTTTTAATAATTATAGTTTTATGAATAACCCAAATCTTAAAGATATACGCTTTGAAGGCGTAATAGGGAAAAACGGATTTAATATTAGTAGTAGCCCTTTACTTTCAAAAGCAAGTATAGAAAGTATAATTAACGCATTATCTACTGTAACAAGCGGTTTAACAGTTACTTTATCTAAAACCGCAGTAAATAATGCTTTTGAAACAAGCACAGGCTTGGCAAATGGTAGCACTTCTCAAGAATGGCTTGATTTAATCGCAACAAAATCTAATTGGACAATTTCGCTAGTGTGAAAAATATAAAAAGCTCACCTTAAAAAAGGTGAGCTTTTTGCTATTGGGTTAACTATAGTGGTGGATGGTTGTTATTCTGCTATAATTTCAATGGTTTTAATGCCCTTATGTGCTATGCCGTCATTACCGGGAATATAGAAATCACTAAAAGCGAGTAGTGCACTGTTAGTGCCTGTTGCGGCAAAGGTGCAATTACAGCAAGAGCCAGCCCATTGGTGAAAATTGGGGCGCTCCGGCTTTAAATTACCTAAGGGGCTACGGTCTTTGTTAGTCATAATTTCAAGCGGTTCGGACCAATTTATACCATCGCGGGTGGCATATATAAATATACCCGGACGGGCAATTACTGCAAGGGTAATACCGTTTTCAAGCTTTATAAGCTGTGGTAGTGCGCCAATATCTGCAAATCTTTCGGGTTTGGACCAGGTTTTACACATATCGGTAGAACGCGAGATATACGTTGGTCCCCATTCGGGAGCACCGCCAAATACATCACAGGTACGAAGAATGCAAATAACTGTGCCGTCATCCATAAATTCTATAGTAGGCTCGCCAAAGCCGCCTACCAAATGTGCAAAGGCATTGTCTTCAATATCATTTGCGATATAAGGAATATAACCTTGTAGCTTCCAACTTTCACCGTTATCGGTAGAACGGAAAAAGTAGCAATTAGTGGTGCCTTGGTACACACCGCTGTGTGGGTTAGCACCATTCATACCATAGTGGGCAAGTATTAAGGAACCGTCCGGTGCAACCTTTAATTCGGTGTAAGCATTAACACCTGCTCCGTTGAGATATCTCACACCTCGACCTTCATCAAAGCTACATGTGGTGCGGTATTTCCAATCGACAGGAGAATATGTATAACCGCCCTCTGTTTCACCGTTTTTAAGGCGATAAAATTTAAAACGCTTTTCAATAAATTCATCTGAAAAAGAGTCTAGCCAATAAACTTCGTAACTGCGCTTGAAAATATCGGAATAAGTGTGTATGGGAACGGGTAATTGCTGAGGGTCGTTGCTCTTTTTGGGAGATAAATCATCAGTAGGGATATGATAGGTGCAAAACTCCCAATTAAAAGGTTTCATATTATGGATATTTATAATATCGCAAGGTTGAGTACGGATTACATCACCATTAGGAAGAATGGTGCCCGTTTGGCTAACGTCCTGTTTTGTGGCGGGTTTCCAACTTTTTCCAAGGTCGTCTGTTACAAGCCATCTTTCGCCACTGTCGCCAACCTGCTCTAGCCAGTCGTCTCTACCATCGTGCACTGCAAGACCAATTCTGCCATCTTTCATTTTACAAAGTTTTGGGAACTGTACCGCACCCCAACCTATATCTTCGAATGTACCGCCTGTATAAACAATAGATTCATTTTGCTTTTTGAGTGTGATTTTTTTCATAATTTATCATCCTTTTAAATAAAAAGATTTTATAAATGTTTTGTATTGCAAGTAATGATATTTATAACACTATATTATACCTAAAATATTGTTTTTTCAAGTCGGAATTTGTGGTAAGGTGGTTGTGTTTTGACTTTATAGCATTTTTTGTTGACAAATATATAATAATGTTATAATATGACTGTGTAATTGCATAAATGGTTCGATTTTCTTTGATTTTAATAAAGGGGATAGTTTAATGGAAACGTTAGCAAATGCTCAATGGATTTGGTATCCGGGTGATTATGAAATTTTCCTTGGGGGCAAAACTGCTTTTAGGCGTACTCGCAGAAACATAATTTTCCCACCATCTTGGAGAATTGATAAGCCTTTTATGTGTGCTAATTTTTATAAAGATATAACACTTGAAAAAGATACTGAACTTTTTATTAAAAGTTCTGGACAAATGCAGGTAACTATACCGCAAAGTGTATATCCGCTATCACCTTGTAAAAAGGACACCTATTTGCTGCCGGCAGGTAGTTATACAGTTTATATTTCGGTTTATTCTCCCGATAGACTTCCGGCTTTATTTGTAGACGGTGCTGTTAAAAGCGGAAGCGATTGGAACGTTAGCGAAAATATGGTGTTCGGTTATTGCAAAACGGCATATACCGTTCGGGTTGGAACTGCTGATTTAACTGACCCTGACGTATTACCGGGAGATAACGTGTTTGAATATAAACAAATATTCCCGGTAAGTGAAGAAACTATAGGCAATAAGAAGCTTTACGATTTTGGTAAGGAAACCTTTGGATACGTATTGTTAGATGGTATAAAGGGTAACGGAACTATACGTGTTTGTTATGGCGAAAGCCGCGAAGAAGCGTTAGATAGCGATTTTTGTGAAGTTTATGATTTAGTCACCGTTGATGGACAAAGTGAAGTGCATCTTGACGATTCACAGGCAATGCGATATTTAGCGGTAGAATGTGACGGTTGCAGTTGTAGCAAGGTATCCTTCTTATACGAATATTTACCAATTGAACCTAAGGGCAACTTTAAATGTTCGGATGATACTGTTAATAAAATTTATGACGTGGCGCTTTATACGTTACATTTGACTTGTCGCGAAGTATTTTTGGATGGTATCAAGCGTGACCGTTGGGCTTGGATGGGGGACGCCTACCAATCAATTTTAATGAATTTTTATTCATTTAATGATAAATGGCTTAATCAACGAACTTTGACGTTTTTATTAGGCAAAGAACCTTTTGACAAGCATATCAACCATATTATTGATTATACTTTCTATTGGTATATAGCACTTTACGACCATTATATGCATTTTGGCGATTTGGATTATATTCGCAGTTTGTATCCCCGTGCTAAAAAGCAAATGCAGTTTGTATTTGATACCCTTAATAAGGAAGGTTTTGTAGAGCATAACGATAAAACGTGGATTTTTCTTGATTGGGGCGACTTTAGCATAGGTGGTGCCTTGTGTGCCGAGCAGATACTTTTCCATAAGGCACTAAACGTACTCGCTTTCTTTGCAGAGATGTTTGGCGATAACACCGAAGCCGAGCGTTACAAAAAATTCGCTGCTAATTTGAAGAAAAAGATTTTTAAAACCTATTGGGATGAAGAGCGCGGACTTTTTTTACATCACTCGGTAGACGGTGTTGTTAGTGATGAAGCAACAAGATACGCTAATATTTTTGCACTTTTATACGGCTACGTAAAGGGTGAAAATAAACGCCGAGTAATAAAGGCTTTAAAGAATGATGAAATGCCGCCTATAGTTACTCCGTATTTCAAAACGTATGAGCTTGCGGCGCTTGGTATGGCGGGTGAGTATAATTACATTGTTGACCAAGTACGTGATTATTGGGGCGGTATGCTAGAGCGTGGTGCAACGTCTTTTTGGGAGTTGTACGACCCTGCTTCCGAAGACCAATTCTCAATGTATGACCGCAAGTTCGGCAAAAGTTATTGCCATGCTTGGGGTGCTTCACCGCTTTATTTGTTTGGTAGACATTTGTTTGGTGTTGTTCCAACAATTGCAGGCTACGAAGAATACGAAGTGCGTCCGCATCTTGGAGGATTGAAAGAACTAAAAGGCTCGGTGCCTGTTGTCGACGGTAGTATTGATATTGATATTAAAAACGGTAGATTGCGCATAATGGCAAATACCGACAAAAAGGGAACTCTTTATTGGAAAGGTAAAAAATATGATATTCCTTGCAATAAAGAATTAGTTGTATGATATTAAAAAACTCACCTTTTGGGAGACACTTCGTAAAGAAGTTTCTCCCAATTTTCTTTTTATATAAAAATTGACACTTTCAACTTGAAAGTGTCATAGTGGGTTACATACTTTGAAATAATACCCATCTCAAAGATAATATAATGAGTGATATTGTG
>JBGVDY010000199.1:0-11233 GCA_045119585.1 Acutalibacteraceae bacterium
CCTTTTGCCTGAGAGATTAACGGAAAGCCGCCTTGCCCCTTCGGCATCTGCTCAAGGTAAACCTTGTCAGAATTCTCCAAAGTCCTATCCGTTCACAGTCGTTTTCACTTCTGCAAACTTCATTTAGTATTCAATTTAGTAACATTATACCACACTTTGTAAAAATTTCAAGTATTTTTTTGATTTTTTTAGATTGACTTTTGCGTCCCGAAGTAATATAATCAATATAATATAGTTTTTGAGTAAAAGGAGATTGTATTTATGGCTTATTATTTTAGCGAAGTATCGCATACCTTCAACGAATATCTCTTAGTACCTGGATATTCTGACAGCAATTGTATCCCCGCAAACGTTTCTTTAAAAACTCCGCTTGTTAAGTTTAAGAAGGGCGAAGAGCCTGCTATTTCTATGAACATCCCTATGACCTCTGCCATAATGCAGTCAGTTTCAGGTGAACGCTTAGCAGTAGCTTTAGCTCGTGAGGGCGGCGTTTCCTTTATTTATGGTTCACAATCTATCGAAGACGAAGCCGCTATGGTAGCACGTGCTAAGTCTTATAAAGCAGGTTTTGTTGTAAGCGCTTCTAACGTTACTCCTGAAGATACTTTGGCAGAAATTTTGAGCTTAAAGGAAAAAAATGGTTATTCCACCGTTGCCGTTACTTCTGATGGTACTGCTAACGGTAAACTTTTAGGTATTGTTACAGGACGCGATTACCGCGTAAGCCGTATGAGTACCGATATTAAGGTTAAAGAGTTTATGACTCCACTTGAAAAGCTTGTAGTAGCGGATGAAAACACAACTCTTAAAATGGCTAACGACATTATTTGGGACAACAAGCTTAACTCTTTACCGATAGTTGATAAAGACGGTAATTTAATGTATTTCGTTTTCCGTAAGGACTACGATGCACATAAATCCAACCCTAACGAACTTCTCGACAAAGACAAGCGTTACGTTGTAGGCGCAGGTATTAATACACGCGACTATGCTGAACGTGTTCCCGCTTTAATTGAAGCAGGCGCTGATGTTCTTTGCATCGACTCTTCTGAAGGCTTCTCAGAATGGCAGTCACGCACAATCGCATTCATTCGCGAAAAGTACGGCGATAGCGTTAAGGTAGGCGCAGGTAACGTTGTAGACCGCGACGGCTTTATGTTCTTAGCTGAAGCAGGCGCTGACTTTATTAAGGTTGGTATCGGCGGCGGTTCTATATGTATCACCCGTGAAACTAAAGGTATTGGCCGCGGACAGGCTACCGCACTTATTGACGTTTGCAAAGCCCGTGACGAATATTTTGAAAAGACAGGCGTTTATATTCCTGTTTGCTCTGATGGTGGTATCGTTCACGACCATCATATGACTTTAGCTTTAGCTATGGGTGCCGACTTTATGATGCTCGGTAGATACTTTGCTCGTTTTGATGAAAGCCCAACAAATAAAATCAATATTAACGGTAACTATTATAAGGAATATTGGGGTGAAGGCTCTAACCGTGCTCGTAACTGGCAACGTTACGACTTAGGCGGCGATAAGAAGCTTTCCTTCGAAGAAGGTGTTGATTCTTATGTTCCTTATGCCGGTACATTAAAGGATAACGTAGGTCTTTCACTCGCTAAGGTTAAATCTACTATGTGTAACTGCGGCGCACTCACTATTGCAGAGCTTCAAGAAAAAGCTAAACTTACATTAGTATCGGCAACAAGTATTGTTGAAGGCGGCGCACACGACGTTATTCAAAAAGAAACTTCACTCGGTACAATTAAATAATAATGCGTAATTCGTAATGCATAATTAAAGCCACGGGATTTTCCGTGGCTTTTTGTTATACAAATTTAGTTATCCAAAACTATTGAGCCGCCTTGCTTCATCTTTCGGCGCATAGATACAAAATCTATAGTTTGTACTGTTTTATTACTATTCAATGCTTCAAAAGCAGCTACACCTGCCGCTTCGCCTGTTTGGTTTAATGAAATCATAACTCTTGCAGCAGCTAATGCGCCCTTATCGGTATCAATAGCGCGTCCGCAAATAAGAAGATTAGGAATATCCTTAGGTAGCATAGAACGATAAGGAAGTTGCCAAAAAGTAGGCATATTATCGGTTTTTTCTCGCCAATAAACAAGTTTGTTCGGTTTGCCTTTTTCAACAATTTCTTCAGTACCGTCTAAGAAACGATATGCTGTTTGCTTGTGTTGATGGTGAATATCAACTGGATAAGCACAGTAAGCAATAGCATCGTCAAATTTTCTGCCATAACAAATATCGTCAACCGTAGTTTGATAAGAACAACTAAGCTGCCTTGTTTCACGAATACCTATAGTAGAAGAAAGAGCTATTAAAGCTAAATCTTTTGCTTTGGGGTCTTTTTCCCACAACACTTCAAGCATTCGCCTAATTTGAGCGCGTCCCGTTATTTCAGCTTTTGTAAGAGTATCTGCATTTGAACAATCAACACTTATATTACTTTTAAACCAATTTCTCACGTTTGGTACGTCGGTAAAAGAGTCATCCCAACCGGGACGACAGCCTATATAATCTTGATTTTTGCTAAGTAAATTTAACGGATCAGTCAAATTATCCCAACCATAAACACGTGCAGCCGTAGTTGCAGGTTGCAGCGTTTCGTGACTATAAACCTCCATACCCATATCGGCACCTAAAAACCCATCAGCAGAAGCATCGACGAACTGTTTTGCAAGAATCACACCACGTCCCGACCTGTTTTCTACTATCACACCACAAAGCTCACCATTTTCCACATAAGGCGCAGTATACATCGTATGCAAATACGGAATAACTCCTGCTTCCACAATCATTTTATCCAGTTCAATTTTAAGCTCTTCGGCATTAAAATGATAGTTTGCATAGGTGCTTTTTCTAAAAATATGCTTTTGGTCATCGGTAGGAAGTATTATTTTTATACCGTGTGGTATTTTTTTAAGTCGTTCAATAGTTTCTTCGGTAAGTCCGCTAATTATTTGCTTATTAAAGGTCATATCACATAGGGTATGCCATACGCAAACAAAACCATTTGTAGCTGCACCGCCAAATGCGTTTGACGCTTCAATAATAGCAACCTTTGCTCCAAGACGCGCTGCACGTATAGCCGCAAAAGCACCTGTGCAACCGCCACCCACAACAACTATGTCAACTTCATTTATAACCGGTATTTCACGAGACGGTTCAATTATCTTTTTCATAGTATCACCCATCATTCGAGAATCGCATTTTGCTTTATCAGATTTTCTTGCAAGTCTTTGATGTTTATATCCTTAGGGTTAAGGTTATCCCTTGCACACATAGCCGCCGCACTACCTACCGCCTGACCCATAGCCATGCAAATATGCTGAACACGTATCGCTCCCAACCCTTCGTGAGTGGCCGATACACATCTGCCTGCAACGAGCAAATTGTCGCAAGAAATTGGAACCAAACAACGATACGGTATGTCATAATGGGCGCCTTTAGGTAATTTTTCAAGTTTAAAGGCAGTATCCGTAGGACCGTGAATATCTATTTGATAGCAACCTTGCGCCACAACGTCTTCAAACTGGCGGTGCGCACGGATATCATCCCCTGTTATAGTGTAAAGACCTTTTATTCTTCGGCTTTCACGTCTGCCAACCTTTGGTGAGGTTTCAATTAAATAACAATTTTCAAATCCGGGAACGTATTTTCTTAAAACTTCCACACCTTCTTTAACCTGAAGACGTCCTATGTAAGAATCTTCAAACAAACGCCGTGGGTCTAAGGTGGGGTCTGCAAAAATACGTCCGTAGTTAATACCTACAACACCCGGCAACCACGGAATATTATACATAGAACCAATAGTCTTTTTTGGTATAAAATCAAGTCCGTCTTCATTAGCTTTTTCAATATACGGACGAAATCCGTTGCCGTTAACGTAAGTACGATTATCTTCGGTTAGCCAAACCCCATGGCGGTTTAGTTTTTTTATAATATCAAAATCCACCCCACCAACAAAGAACATTAAGGTATACGGCTGAATTGCGCCATCTTCTTCCCTGCCAATATCAAAGGGTACTCCCGCAAGCATAGAAAGGTGCGCATCACCGGTTGTATCGATAAATTGTTTTGATTCAAGCGCTATGCATCCCTTTAGCGTATTAACAAGGATTTTAGAAATAGAATTTTCTAAAATATCTACTGCTACTAAGGTTGATTCTAAATAAACGTCTACGCCAGCTTCTTTCAGCATTTCATCTAAAATAAGCTTGTAAACCTCCATATTAAACGGTTCCCAAGCGTGAAAGTGCCTAATAATAGCATCTTTTTCCAAAAGCTTATCATAAATTTCTCTAAAAATGCCACCTATAACGTCACGATTACCATCGTTATAACCCGAAGAAAACACGTTAACGCCATAAACCGTAGCCGCGCCACCAAGATATTCCATTTGTTCCACAAGCGCCACTTTGGCACCATTTCTTGCAGCGGCAACAGCAGCACTAACACCTGCAGGACCACCGCCACAAACCACAACGTCATACTTCTCTTCTATTTCACAATTGATTTTAAATTCCATTTTATTCTCCGCTCCCTATTTGTTTAACCGAATCTCTTTTCACAATGTGAATTTTGGTCTTTATAGCACGAACAGGTAAATCATTGTTTTCTAAACGCTCCATCATTAATTTAAAAGCACTTTCAGCCACTTCACCTTTATCACGGGAAATTGAAGTAAGTCTAGGATAAACAAATTCCGAAATTACCGAGTCGCCGTTTGACACAATTGAAATATCTTGTGGAACCGAAATACCATTTTCATTCATAAATCGCAGTGCTCCGCCTGCAATCAAACTTGAAGCACATATTACTGCCGTAGGCTTATCATCACTACTTTGCCAAATTTTTGCAAATGCGTTATACCCACCTTCACCATTATAAGTAGCGTTACTAACGTAGCTTTTATTGAATTTAAGGTTATTAGCCTTTAGCCCTTGTAAATATCCTTCAAAACGGGAAGCAGCAGAACGGCTTGCCGTATCACAGTTTACAAGTGCTATTTTTTTATGTCCCAAACCCTTAAGATAACTTACCGACTTTTTAACAATTTCTTCAAAATCGGTATAGACACAATCGCATTCCTTATTAAAGGTCCCAATATCAACAATATTTGGAACGTATTCTCTAAGCCTGCTTATATAGTCATTAGGTAATATAGAACTTATTTGAAACACACCCGCAACACGCTTTGATAAGGCAAAATTCGGCAGTTTAGATTCTGCTTCGTCAATTGCTAACCGCTCTACCAAAAGGCCGTATTTTGTGTGGGATACATGCTCAAAAAGTTTTGAAGCAAGCTCTAAATTAGAGCCTTCGCCAATACTGTTAAAATATCTATTCGCTTTTTCTGTTTCTTTTATACTATAGCAAGGCACTAATACACCAATATTCATAGGCGTAGCGGTTATAAGCTCTCTTGCGGCAATATTAGGGTGGTAATCAAGTTGATTAATAGCCTTGAGCACCTTATCTCTTGTTTGTGGTCTAACGTTAGAATGATTATTAATTACAGCAGAAACAGTAGATTTAGATACCCCTGCAAGTACAGCAATATCTATTATCGAAACACCCATAATATATCCCCTTTTCGCTTAAATCGGAACGTTCCGATTTTTTAATAAATGTATTGTATCATATTTTCAAAAATAAGTCAACATGTGAAAAGCCACAAAAAATCCGTGGCTTTTTGCTATATATATTTAAATTATAAATCATTTATATCCGTACCGAAGGCACACATTAATTATTCATTTTTCATTATTCATTTAATTTGTCACCCCGAGCGTAGCCGAGGGGTCTTACCAAGATTTCTCGCATCCGCTCGAAATGACAAAAGGAGCGCACAAAAGCGCCCCTACAATTTATCACTATAAATTTATCAAAACAATTACGCATTATAAAAGTATGCAAACAAGTCCGTTACAGCCTTCGTTGATAACACGCTCAATTGTTTCCTGTACACGCATTCTGGCATCAATCGGCATTTTTGAAAGCTTGGCATGAAGCCCTTCGTTAACAAGCTCGTGCAAAGATTTACCGAATATATTGGAATCCCAAATTTTAACAGGGTCTTCTTCAAAACCGCTAAGCAGATACATAATAAGGTCTTCGGACTGCTTTTCACTCCCAACAATCGGGCTTACTTCGGTTGAAATATTAGCTTTCATAAGGTGTATCGAAGGTGCCGATGCCTTAAGCCGCACTCCGTAGCGACCGCCCTGCTTTACAATTTCGGGTTCTTCTAGCTCTAGCTCTTCAATGTCAGGCATTATAATACCGTATCCGGTTGCTTCTACCTCTTCCAAAGCGTTTTTCACCTTGCTGTATTCCTTTTCGGCTTTAGCAAGTCGCGAAAGGGTTTCCATTAGTTCCTGCTCATCTTCAACGGTAATTCCCGTAGTTTCGCTTAATATCTTATAAAATAGGCTTTGGTTTACGGTAACCGAAACTTCGGCGCAACCGTCACCTAAGTTTATGTTGTCAACTATTGCCGACTCTACGCTTTCGCAGTTTTTAAATGCATCCGAAAAGGCGGCAATATCCCTTATATGCTTAACGCCCGAAAGTGAAGTTTTTATAGCCTTTAAAAGCTCTGCGCGAAGTGGATGTGAAAGCGGTAAATTATTTATCCACCTTGGGTAGCAAACACTAATCTCGTTTACTGGAAATTCAAACAAAATTTTACTTAAAATATCCTTGATATCATCATCCGAAAGTTCTAAGCAGTTAATTGGGGTTACAGGTACGCCATATTTTTGCGATAATTCTTTTGCGGTATTTTGCGCTTCCATTGATTCAGGATACATACAATTAAGAAGCACTATAAACGGTTTGTTTATTTCCTTTAGTTCTTCAATAACGCGTTTTTCCGCTTCGGCATACTCTTCACGCGGAATATCACTAATACTTCCATCGGTAGTTATAACAAGCCCTATTGTAGAATGCTCGTTTATTACCTTTTGGGTGCCAACTTCCGCCGCCATATTAAAAGGCACGGGTTCATCGAACCAAGGTGTCATTACCATTCGCGGCTGTGCGCCTTCAATATATCCTAAAGCGCTTGGCACAATATAGCCTACACAATCAATAAGCCGCACGTTCATTTTAGCGCTGTTATCTATACAAATTTCGGCGCCCTTTTCGGGTATAAACTTAGGCTCGGTAGTCATTATTGTTCTACCCGAAGATGATTGCGGCAGCTCATCAATAGCGCGCTCACGCAAATAGTCGCCCTCCATATTAGGTAGTACCAATTTATCCATAAACTGCTTAATAAAGGTAGATTTACCCGTTCTTACAGGACCCACTATTCCAATATAAATATCTCCGCCCGAACGTTTTGCAATATCGTTATATATGTTACTTGTTTTCATAAAATCTTCCTCCAAAAATAAGGCTTGTTTGTAAATAATATGCGATTTATATTTTGTTTATGCCAAACTTTAAGCTTTAGAATATTATGTAATGTAGAGGTGCGATTATATGAATCTTTTTAATCTTAAGGTCGGGCAAAAGTGCCTTATAGATAAAATATATGAAAACGGAAATATTAAAAGGCGGCTTTTGGATATAGGGCTTATAGAAAACACCGCCGTAGAATGTGTAGGTGTAAGTCCCTTAGGCGACCCTAAAGCCTTTTTAATTCGCGATGCGGTAATAGCGCTAAGAAAAGCAGACTGCAGTAATATTTTAATTAAGGATTTGGTAGTATGAGCGATAATATAACCGTTGCATTAGCAGGCAATCCAAACGTTGGAAAATCCACAATATTCAACTCCCTTACAGGTATGAAGCAGCATACAGGCAACTGGGCAGGCAAAACGGTAGATAATGCGGTGGGATACTACCGAAGCCGAAAATTTAATTATACATTTGTGGATATACCCGGTACTTATTCTTTGATGGCGCACTCGCCCGAAGAAGAAATTGCGCGTAATTTTTTGTGCTTTAATGCTCCGCAAGCGGTGGTAGTAGTGTGCGATGCCACCTGCCTTGAGCGTAACCTTAATTTAGTTTTACAAACTATGGAGATTTGCAAAAACGTTATAGTTTGCGTTAATCTTTTAGACCAGGCAAAAGCCAAAAAGATAACCGTAAATTTAGAAAAACTGCAAACAGAATTAGGCGTGCCTGTTATAGGCACTATAGGGCACAAAAGGAAAAGTATTTTATCACTTATAGATACGCTCGACCATAACCAACACAATAAAAACTACTTAAAAATAAAATACCCTAAAGTGCTAGAAGCCGCTTTGGATATTTTAGAACCCAAAATTAAAGAACATACAAACGATGCCGTTAATCCCCGTTGGCTATCACTTAAGCTGTTAGAAGAAGACAAAACACTACAAAAACAAATTGAAATCCACTTTGGCACCAAGTTTTTAGAAAACGAAGATATAAAATCCGCTTTATTAGAAGCTAAAGCGTTTCTTTCGGATAACGGTGTAACTCAAGAAAATTCGGAAGAATTAATAGTAAATACCATTGTAAAAAAGGCAGAAAGTATTACACATTCGGTTATAGAAAAGCCCGAAAAAAGCAACTCGCTAGACCGCAAGCTTGACCGCATTTTTACAAGCCGTATTTTAGGCTTTCCTATTATGCTTTTATTTTTAGGGCTTATTTTTTGGATAACTATTAGCCTTGCCAATTACCCGTCACAGCTACTTTCTAACTTTTTTTCGTTTTTAGAAAGTAAACTAAGTATTTTTGTTGCCTTTTTAGGTGCACCCGATTGGCTTCACAACTGCCTAATATTAGGCGTTTTCAGAACACTTTCGTGGGTGGTATCGGTAATGCTACCGCCTATGGCGATATTCTTTCCACTTTTCACTTTGCTTGAAGACTCTGGCTATTTGCCGCGTATAGCTTTTAACCTTGATAAACCCTTTAAAAGCTGTAATGCTTGCGGCAAACAAGCGCTTACAATGTGTATGGGGTTTGGTTGTAATGCGGTTGGTGTTACGGGGTGTCGAATTATAGACTCAAAGCGTGAACGCTTACTCGCGATTCTCACTAACAACCTTGTACCCTGTAACGGCAGATTTCCCACAATAATTGCTATAATAACTATGTTTTTATGTTTTGGTGAGCACCAATCAATACTTTCATCACTAATGCTTTTAGCAGTTATTGTTTTAGGGGTAATTTCCACCTTTGTTGTAACAAAATTTTTATCATTAACGGTTTTAAAAGGAACGCCGTCATCTTATACTTTAGAGCTTCCGCCCTACCGCAAACCGCAGATTACAAAGATTATAGTACGCTCGATTTTTGACAGAACACTCTTTGTTTTAGGCAGAGCAGTATCAGTAGCCGCCCCTGCGGGACTTTTTATATGGCTTATGGCAAATATTTTTGTAAATGGTGCATCCTTGCTTACACACTGCGCTTCTTTTTTAGACCCTTTCGGCAAATTTTTAGGTCTTGACGGTGTGATTTTGCTCGCCTTTATATTGGGATTACCCGCAAACGAAATCGTAATGCCTATAATTATTATGGCATATCTCAATAACGGCTTTCTTACTGAATCCGCTTCGCTATTTGCTATGCGCGAATTATTTATATCAAACGGTTGGACAATAAACACCGCAATATCGGTAATACTGTTTTCTCTTTTTCATTGGCCCTGCGCCACCACAATACTTACAATTAAAAAAGAAACCGACAGTATTGGTTGGACTATACTTTCGGTACTTTTGCCAACCATATTGTCGGTTTTAGTTTGTATGCTATTTAATTTTCTTGTAAGGTTATTTTAGCATATAATTCGTAAAGCGTATCATATGTAAGCTCTACGGGGTTGTTTTTAAGTCTTCCTGTGTTAACTGATGAAGCCAAAATCTTTAGTTCTTCCTTTGAAGCCTTAGGTCCTTCAATTTCTATTTCGGATAACAGCGATTTAAAAATTGCAACACCATCTTCTGCAGTTTTACCGCCTAAAGATACCGCAATATCAGAGAATATCTTAACAATATGCTCTTTTCCGCGCTTGTCAATACATTTATCGGTATTGTTGTTCATAAACTCCCAAATATGCGGAAGTCCCACACCCACCGCGTGACCGTGCGGAATACCATAAAGGGTGGTCATTTTATAGCTCATAGCGTGGGCGGACGTAGTGGATGTTATATTTATTGCCCTGCCTGCGTAATTTGAGCCTAGCATAATTTCTTCTGTAGCTTCTGGGTCATTATCAAAAATATATCCCTTATAATTTGCAATAATTTTTTCTACTGCAATTTTTGCATACTCTATACTTTCTTTGGTAGAATGTACCGACCACCACGACTCTATTGCTTGACACAAAGCATCCAAAAGAGTGCATTTCTTTTGGTATTCGGGCAAGGAATAAAGTAACGTTGCATCCAAAAACGCATAATCGGGCACTAAATACTCAGGACCTATCGACTGCTTTTCGCCATAGTGGTAAAACACCGAAAAGCGTGTAGATTCACTCCCCGTACCTGCAGTTGTAGGCACTGCAATAAGCGGAATATTATTATCTTTAAGCGTCTGCTTGTAATAAATTTCGCCCTTAGGCATAGTTGAAAACACCTTAATACATTTTGCAACGTCAATAGCGCTACCGCCACCTACCGCAACAATAGCATCACAAGACTCCTTGCCGAAAATATCAACACCAAGGCAGATTTCTTCATATTTAGGGTTTACTGTAAAATCGGTAAAATAAACACAGGGAATACCTATACTATCAAAATAATCCTTTAACCCAAGCTTAAAAAACGAAGGTCTGCACACAAGCATAAACTTTGTTATGCCTTTTTCTTTTAGTACATCACCTATTTGCTTATAGCTTTCTTTACCGTTTATAATTTTTTGCATAATATCACCTAACCCTTAAGCGTTGCTATAGTTACACCGTTTTCACCTTCACCAAAGGTACCCAAACGGAATGATTCAATATTTTTATGGCGGCGAAGATGCGCTTGAATATTTTTCCTTAAAATTCCTGTTCCCTTACCGTGAATAATGCGAATAGTTTCAAGACCTGAAAGTATTGCAGTATCAATATAATTATCAAGCTCCATAATAGCTTCATCGCTGGCTTTTCCTATAAGGTTTATCTCGCCCGAAATCACCCTGTCTTTACGGGAAGTAAGCCCTGAAACGTTGCGCGTTTTCTTAATTTCAGTAGTAGGCGCATTTTTAGACTTAAAGCGTAAATTTTCAAAATCAG
>JBGVDY010000200.1:0-7504 GCA_045119585.1 Acutalibacteraceae bacterium
CAAATATATGAAAAAATATCACAAATAAAATATATACTTTGATTAAGGAATGATTTTGTGAAAGACGAAATTATAAAAAGTCTTATTAAAAAAACTGATGAAGAGTTCAAAATTTTAAAGCGTGGTTCTAAAATTGACCGCAATTTATATATGCAAAGCGAAAAAAATATTATAAATTCAGAAAAGCTTTTAAGCCAAGGTAAGCTTATAACCATTCGCCCACATACTCGCTTTGTCCATTTTCCCGAGCACACCCACGATTATGTAGAGGCTATTTATATGTGTTCAGGTAAAACCGAACACATCATTAACGGCGAGCATATCACTTTAAACCAAGGTGAATTGCTATTTCTCTCGCAAAATGCAAGACAGGAAATTATGCCTGCTACAGAAAATGATATTGCTGTAAACTTTATAATTTTGCCCGAGTTTTTTGACAAAACGCTAATAATGCTTGAAAGCGAAGAAACACCCATAAAAAAATTCGTTGTTGACTGTGTTTTAAACCGTGAATCAAACATTCCGTATCTTCATTTTAAGGTGGCGGATATTCTGCCAATTCAAAACCTTGTTGAAAACCTTATTTGGACGCTGCTTAATAACGTACAAAACAAACGAAGCATAAATCAGTCTACTATGGGGCTTTTAATTTTACAGCTTTTAAACCATACTGACAAACTAACCTACGTAAACCCCGAAGAACAAATTGTTATGCAAGTGTTAAGTTATATTGAAGAACATTATAAAAACGGTTCCCTAACCGAACTTGCCACCGATTTACATTACGATTTCACTTGGCTTTCGCGTGAAATCAAACGTAAAACCGGCAAAACTTATACCGAACTTTTGCACAATAAACGAATGTCACAAGCGGCTTATCTTTTAAAAAACACCCACTTAAAAGTTGATGAAATCGCAATGCAAACCGGATACGAAAACATAAGCTATTTTCATAGGCTTTTTTATAAAACCTACGGCAAAACACCAAAAAAATACCGACTTAGCCACTAAATATATAAAAAAACTCGAAAATGTCAAATCTGACATTTTCGAGTTTTTTGTTATTTAAGTTTATTCAACAATTCATTTTGTTCTTTAAGCCATTTAGCATTGGCGCCTTTATTCGCATCAATGAAGTTTTTGACCTGTGCGCCGATGCAGTTTTTAAGTGACTTAACTTGTCCTTCACCTGCTACATTTTCCGCCTCAAAACCCCAGTTAACAACTTTATTCGGTCGGTTCATACACCAGTTGTAAACTTCAAGATTTTGTTTGTTACCAAAGTAAGTATCGAGTGTGTAGTTAGCGCCATCAAGGAAGTATCTTAAGAAGTAAGGTACTGCTTCAGGATTCTTGGCACCCTTAGGAATACCATAGGCTTCGATTTCACAATAGCCCTGATAGTATTTTTTGAGTTCAGGCTGCTCAGGTAATGGCACAAAATAAAGGGTCTTGTTAGCCTTAAGGTCGCCAAAATAAGAGTTCTTATTTCTTGCATGTACAGTAGAACCTATATAGAACAACGCATCGCCCGCATCAAAGGTTTCTTCACGTCCATGACCCAAAATATAATCCTTATTATAAAGATCACCTAGTTCTTGGTTAGCCTTTAACCAATTTGCAGACTCCCAATTGCTTGCCATTTTTTTGCCATCAAAATAAAGATTGGTAAGTCCCCAAGAAGAGAGATACGCCGGGAAATTACCTTCACCCGTAGCGCCGAACGTTAATCCATCTTCCTTAGCATCTTCACACATTTCAACAAATTTTCCCCAAGTCCACTTGCCGTCTTTCCAAAGTTTGTATGGGTCTTCGTAGTTGTATTTATCAACTAACGCCATGTTGTAAAACATAACGTGAACACCCGAAATATGAGTGTTTTGCAAGGTGGTTCCGTAGGTTTTGCCGCCAAAGGTTAAGGTATCCATCATAAACTTATCCCATGCTTTGTCAGTAAAATCATACTTAGAAACCGAAAGCGGTGCCATATTTTGGAGGAAAGATAAATCCGCATAACCAATACGAACCATATCGGGAATATTATCTCCTGCTGCAATTAAAGCAGGAAGCTTTGTAAAGTACGTACCATAAGAAATTGTATTCCAAGTAACCTGAATACCCGTTTGCTTTTTAAACGCATCCATAACTGCAGGTGCGCCCGTATATTCGGTAGCGGCATTCCAATTATACATTGTAAGCTTTGTGCCGCGAAGGTTCTTAGGCATTGAAGCTAAAACGTCTTTCCAACTCTTACCACCTATTTGGTTTTCCTTAGGAACAGTTGTTGTTACTACAGAACCTGAGCTTGTATTAGCTACTGAAGAAGTCTTTTCGCTTGAATTTGTGTTCGAACTGTTGTTTGATGCGACATTCGAAGTGTTAGAAGTGACACCCGACTGCGTACCAGTCGATGTATTAGAAGACGTTTCTTCAGAATTTACCTTATCTTGAGTCACTGCATCAGCAAAGAAGTCTTCAGAAACGGTTTGTTCGGAAGATGTTTCATTACCCCTATCACCACAACCTGCTATAGCAAAAAGCATGCAAACTACCATTGCAAGCGCTATGCTGTTTTTTATTGTATTTTTCATATTTCTCTGTCCCTTCTTGAGTATATTTGCAATCGCATTCAAAAGAATTTAAAGTTTACAAATACTTACTAAGAGTAAACTTTGCAAGGCGGATATGCTGCCTTGCTACTGTATAAGACATTGCAAGCTCGTTGTCCTTATAGTAATCAACAAACGGATAAAAACAGCTTGAATGCATTTTTGCCTGAAGCAATACTTCGCTTTTTGCGATATCGGTTGTATCAATTTTTACAATACCTATATGGTCGCGGTCGATTGGCGCGTGGAAAAGGTAAAGATTACCATTATATAGAATAAAATCTCCGCGTGACTGACAGTCTTCAATCTCCACAGGCTTATCCCAAGTGTTGTCAAGCAAATTATAAGCAGTTAAAAAGCCGCATTTGTTTTCAAATTGCTGTCTTACAAAATAGAAAACCTTATCTCCTAAAACATAGGTTGCGTTTTCCCATTTGGAATCGTTTATAAAATCGGGTTGTGATACATATTCCCAAGTAATTAAATCCTTACTTTTAATTATGGCTGTAAAATCACCGCTATACGTACCCGTATAGTAATATCTTTCACCATTTTCAATTCGGCTTGACATCTTTTGCATAATGCCAATATCAACGTACATCTTTTTGCATGGCACACCGTTTGCTGCGAGTGCTGACTTAATACCGCTTATTGAAAAATCGTTTACGGTGTCGCCCACTTTAAATCGGTTCACCCCAATTTCACCAAGGGTTTTGGTTGAAAGAGTAAAAGGGCAATAAAAACGATAATAATTGCCTTCGGTTTGCGCAGTCCACATAATAAATATGGTGTCGTCGTCTTTTTTCATAAGTATAGTATCATAAACCATATCGATAACCTTACCGCCAACCATATCACCCGTGGTTTGCAAATCGATAAAGGTTTTATTATTCAAATCATCAATCGGCGCATACACAAGACGTGCAGTTTGGTTTTTAGGGTCTTCGGAAGGCTCTTTGGTATTAGCATAATATGACATATAAACATAATCGTTTGCTACAATAAAGGTTGATACGTGAGCCATTTTATCGCCCGGTTTTTCAAAATCAGACAAAAAACAATCGGTTATTTCCTGTGCGAAAGCATCGCCCTTTTTAACCGCTTGCTCGCTTACGTTTACGGTAATTGTTCTTACAACGTTAGAAATTGGTGCGCCTTCGGTTATAATTAACTCCTTTTCGGTTTTTACGTCATCTGTAAATACTTTATTCATCTTTTTTAGCCCCTTTTATAAAATATAATATAATTGAAAAAATTGAAACCGTTTCATTTACAATGCCTATGTACGAGCCTATTATAATATCATAAATCAAAAACGCAGTCGAAATTGGGATAGTGATTAATTTAGTAAGCTTTGGATTATCTATCCAAAGAGATATTGTAACAAAGGTTGAAGCCGTAATGGGCAAAAGGTTATACCAAGAATGAAAGGTTCTAAACCCTAAACCCCAATTTAAAATAATAAATACTATGGGCCATATAATAATTCCCGCCCATTTTTTGTCTTTGCGGTTTATGAATACCAGTTCGCGGAATATACCCACTGCGTTAGGTATCATACCCGCAATTCCGCCAAGGCATAAATAATGAATTACCCAACAAACATCGGCAGAAAGCTTTGCAAATAACATTCTTTTTCTGCTTTTTTGCTGATAAATCAAAAACAGCGAAGCCATCGCCCCTAGACCAAACAACCATGCAATAAGTTTCATTGTTTCTCCCTGTTGACATACATTTTAATTTCTTTTATAATTATTATATTGGTAAAAATTAAACAATACAATACTTATATTGGCTTAAATTAACACTATATTGGTATATAACGGGGTGTAACTATGCTTAAAACACGCTACGAACAGTATGAACCGCTACGCGACGGACTGCCTTTTGTGTTTAATCCTAACATAACGAGAGACCGATTACACTCAAGCAGAGAAGCCAACTGGCACGAAAATTTAGAAATTCAGTATTGTGTAAACGGTAGCGGTAGTGTATTGCTTGACGGCAAAGTGTATCCGTTTTTGAAAAACAATTTTGCTGTGGCAAATTCTAATACAATACACTATACAGGCACCCAAGACCAGCTTGTGTACGACTGCGTTATTATAAGCACCGAATTTTGTAATCAAATGGGATTCCGTCTATCCCAATTACACTTTGAACCAATAATTAAAAACCCGAAAATCACCGAAAATTTTTTAAAGCTTAAAAATACGTATTTTGATTCAGATACACCATATAGAAAAGCAAAGCTAAATAGCTTGCTTTTAGAACTGTTACTTGAGCTTGCAGAGCATCACAATATAAAAAATTTAAGTCTTGCAGAAAACAATAAGGCTTACGAAAAGGTAAAGCTTGCAATTGTATATATTCGGGATAACTACCATAAGAAAATCACGTTAGATGAAATCGCCAAAAGTGTTCTTTGCGACAAATACACCCTTTGTAAAGATTTTAAAAAATACACAGGTCAAACCGTTTTTCAAAGTCTTAATAATCATAGATGCATTAAAGCGATTGATTATCTGTCAGCCGGTAATACCGTTGCCGAAACAGCCACTCTTTGCGGTTTTGATAATTTTTCATTTTTCACTAAAACCTTTAAAAAATATATTGGTAAACTACCGTCAGAGTATAAAAACTAAAGGCTATCTCACCAAAAGTGAGATAGCCTTTAATATTGCATATTATCTAGTCTTATAAAGCAATTTCATAACCGCCAACAGGACGAATTGAAAGCACGCTACAGCTATCCTTGCCGTAAACCGCTTCTATCATCTGCTTGTAAGCGTCAAGCTTTTCGGTTGGTATGTAGCACTGAATAGTACCTGCAAAACCGCCACCGTGAACACGGCAAGCGCCTTCGTCACCTAAGAACTGCTTAGTAAGCGCAATTGCAAGCGACAAGCCTTGCTCTTTAACAGCAGTCACAGAATAAAGGTTTTGTAAATAGTCAAAAGATGACTGACCCGATTCATTAACAAGCTTTAAGAATGCTTTAAAATCACCCTTAAGTAATGCTTCACGTTGTTTTAAAACACGCTCTTGCTCGTTAAAGAAGTGGAACGCACGAAGCACTGCACGCTCGCCAAATTCTTTACGTAAAGAAGCTAGAGAACTGTAGAACTTATCCACATCAGCGTCACGCAAGAATTCAACACCTAAAGCGTTGCTTATTTGCTTACACTCAATAGTAATATCGGCATAATCCTGTGTTAAATTTGCGTGGTTTCCGCCTGTATCTACAACACAAAGAGTATAGCCAAAATCTCTTATATCAAGGTTAATGGTTTCGGTAATCGGCTCAGACGGATTATTAAAATCAGCATAAGTGAAGCCACCCAAGGAAGAAGCCATCTGGTCCAAAAGACCGCAAGGTTTACCGAAGTATTCTCTTTCCGCAAATTGACCGATTTTTGCAATTTCAATAGGTGCAATCTCTTTATTAGCGAAAAGACCATTAACAACATTGCCTAAAAGGGTTTCAAAAGCAGCCGAAGACGAAAGACCCGAGCCTTTAAGCACGTTAGAAGTTGTGTAAGCGTTGAAGCCTTTTATAGTATAGCCAAGCTCAAAGAACTTATAGCAAACACCACGGATAAGCGAAATTGCCCTGCCGTTTTCTTTGTCAAGCTTATCAAACTCGCCTACGTTTACAACGTCCATATCATAGCCCTTGGACTTAACACGAATAACGTTGTCATCATTTTCAGCCACAATAGCGATAACGTCCATATCAACACCGCCGGCAACAACACTACCGTGTTGGTGGTCGGTATGGTTGCCACCAACTTCGGTTCTACCGGGAGCCGAGAAAATACGGATATTTTCGCTCTCACCATAAAGGGCACCAAACTCTGTGCAAGCGTCAATATAACGCTCTTTTGCCTTTTCAGTTTCGCCGTAAAGCATTAAAAAGTCTTTATCGTATTTTCCGCTTTGAATGTTAGTTTTTATTTCATTAAGTGTCATTATAATATCACCTATTATTCAGAAATAATTCTTAAAGTATCTCTTGCAATTGCAAGCTCTTCGTTAGTAGGAATAATATAAACGTCTACCTTACTGTTGTCGGTAGAAATTTTAACTTCCTGACCGTTCTTTTTGTTTTGCTCATTATCAATTTCAACGCCCATATACTTTAAGTTATTGCAAACAAAAGCACGGATATCAGCATCGTTTTCACCAATACCACCTGTAAATGCAATAGCGTCAACACCGTTCATAGCAGCAATATAAGAACCTACAAACTTTAAGATTTGGTAACGTTGCATATCTACTGCCAACTGTGCTCTGTGGTTACCCTTTTCAGCCTCTGCCTTAACGTCACGGTTGTCGTTAGAAACGCCCGAAACACCTAAAACACCCGATTCCTTATTGCAAATACGGTTAATATCAGCAGGGGTAAGATTTTCCTTTTCAGCGATAAAGGTTAAAGCTGAAGGGTCTAATGTACCGGTACGGGTACCCATCATAAAGCCGTCAAGAGGAGTAAAGCCCATAGAAGTATCAAAGCACTTGCCGTCCTTTACTGCGGTAATAGAACAGCCGTTACCTAAATGGCAAGTAATAATCTTCATATCCTTGCGGTCTTTACCAACAACCTCTGCCAAACGGTTAGATACGAAGTCATGGCTGGTACCGTGTGCGCCGTACTTACGAACACCGTATTTTTCATAATATTCGTAAGGTAAAGCAAACATATAAACGTGTTCAGGCATTGTTTGATGGAAAGAAGTATCAAATACTGCAACCTGTGGAATTTTATCACCAAATGTTTGGATACAAGCCTTAATAGCCAAAACGTGAGCAGGGTTGTGAAGAGGAGCCAATGCGCCCAAATCATCAATATTCTGTAAAGCCTTGGGAGTAATAAGACAAGAACCCTTGAATAT
>JBGVDY010000201.1:0-2517 GCA_045119585.1 Acutalibacteraceae bacterium
TATAGCGGTTTTGCGTTATATCAAAATTTTCTTCATTCCAACAAACTATTTCATAATCCGGACAGTATTTCTTCCAACTTTTTATACACTTTTGCGCAATTTTAGGCATTTCACCTTTACCGAACCAACAATAGTGAATCACTTTAGGAATACTCATACCCTTGCCCTCCAAAGTGTAAGAAAATTTTTAAACGCATCTTTAAAGAAGACAAAATTTACCGCCAAATACAACGGTACTATCCAAAGAGTGTGAATAATACCCTTTATTAAAAGTTTTACGAAAGAAAGACCGCAGAAGCTGTCTACAAAAAAGATTGCCATTATAAGTGCAAAAACAGCACCATTTGCTATCCAAAGCTTATACGTATTAAAAACGCTTCGGCCCAGCACTTTTTTGTTTGAGTAGTAAATCATCACCGTTCCCCTATATAAAAGAGCAACTATTGTACCGATTATTGCACCGCAAACTCCCCATAAAAGAATTGCGACAACCGAAACAGTGATATTAATTATCATTTCTAAAATAGCGTGAGAGCGGGTTTCTTCAAATTTACCCGAAAACTCAATAACGTGGTTCGATGGTAATTTTCCGTTAGCTAAAAGATTCATAACAACAAACAACACAACTAAATAAACGTTTGTATAATTAGCATCGTTTATTCCTTGGGTGTATATTTGAATAAGCGGTAACAAAAACACAGCCATCAAAGTATAAATAATAAAAGTGCCCATTATGTAAACTGTTTCATACACGTTATATACCTTTATAAATTTTTCTTTGTCGGTATGAAACATTTGCCCCAAAGCAAAACTAAAGCCCGAAATAACGCTTGTAATAAAGGTTCCAACCTGTGAAAAGAAGATATTGTAAATAGCGTAAACACTAACTACCTTAAAATCACACAAGAACGATAATAACAAAATATCGGTATTGTTAAAAACCATTCCCGAAATCTGATGTACTAAAACCGATTTTCTTTGGGATATTGCTTCAAAATCAGGCTTTGCTTTCAAATCAAGCCAATTATATCTTCTCTTAGCGCTTACGTATACAAAGCCTAACTGCATAAGCGATAAAACACAGTAAACAAGTTGAATTAAAATTAAACTGTCGGTAAGTAGAAGTACTAATATTTTTCCAACGTTTGATAAAATCTGTAAAACCGTTTCGGAATTGGTTATAACGTATTTTCTACCGTCAACCTCCAAAAGTATTCTATACTTAGCCTGTACAAAATAGCTAAATAAGGAAGGCAACGCAGTTAATACTATTATTCCGAAAATAACACCCGACGGTACGCTTGTTGGAATAATATAAGCGTATACAACCGCGATTATAAGCACAACCGCCGCATAAATAAAGCCTATTTTAGTGTAAGAGCCGGCAGTTGCCGAAATAATAGAGCTTACTTTACCGTGGTTTTTCTCTGCAACGGGCTTGTAGAGAGCTTGAGTAGTAGCAAGTCCAACACCCGATTCAAGCAAAAACATATATGCAAAAATTTGCTTTATAGTAGAAAGTACACCGTTAACTTCCGAACCGAAGTTGTCAAGATAAAGTCTTGGTAATAAAAAGCTAATAGCGATTAGAATAACTTGATATACAATACCCGACAACAAATTATTTTTGATTCGGTTATCTTTTTTTGCCATTCTAATCACCACCAATTTTTATACTTTGTTTTCTACATAGTCCTTTGTTGCGTTTTCTTTTTGTATTATTTTTGCTGGGTTTCCAATTACAATACTATGCTTTGGAACATCAAAATTAACAAACGTTAAAGGCGCAATCATTACGTCTTCACCTATTGTCACGTTACCAACAATAACCGAATTTGTTCCAATCCAACAGTTACCCTTAATCGTTGGCGCGCCTTTTCTTTTGCCGCGGTTTTCGTAACCTATTGTTACCCCCGTACCAACGTTAATATTTTTGCCTAATGTGGCTTCGGGATGTATAATCACCCTACCACTATGCCCTATATAAAAGCCTTCGCCAATTTTTGTTCTTGCGGGGATTTGGATATGCGTTTTATAAGACATAAGCTTAAGCCTTACTGTATACCAAAGCTTTAAAGGAGCAAATTTGCAACCTTCTGCCTTTCTAAAAAGAGCAATATATTTAAGCTCTACCGGGCGTAACAGTCTTTGGGTTAAAGTTTCACCCTTCTCACCGTAATATCTGTATAAATCTTTTTTAAATTTCTTACTCATAATATTTTTCTCTAAATCAATTTTTTAAAATATCAAACAATTTCTTTTTTCATATATTCCTTAGCAAACTCTTCTGCCTTGCTTTCAGAAAGCGCTTTCGAATAATACCAACCTTGAATAAAATCGCATCCGCACTCAGTAACAAGATGGTTTTGCTCTTCGGTTTCAACACCTTCACACACAACTGAAAGACTTAAATCATGTGCTAAATCAATTATTCCCTTAAATAGCTTTTTGCCTTTTTCTTTATTTGTCAATAGAAGCATTTCTCTATCAACCTTTACTATGTCAATAGGGTATTTG
>JBGVDY010000202.1:0-3431 GCA_045119585.1 Acutalibacteraceae bacterium
CATCACAAATTAAAATGTTATACATTCTCTCACCTCACATTCATTCTAACACTAATTTGCTTAAGAAAAAAGTGGGAAAATTTTTAAGTTTTTATTAAGATTGCATTTTGTGTAAAAAAATGTTATTATTGAATTATACAAAATGTTAAGGAGTATTTATGAAATACGAGATTTTGCAAAACTGTCCTAACATCATTCGAGATTTTTTAACCTATAATGAAACAATTAAAGGTAAGTCTTCGCTATCGGTTGAAGGTTATTATTTAGACCTACAAACATTCTTCCGCTATATTTTGTTAGTACGCGGTATTGCTGATGCTAAAATTCCTTTTGAAGAAATTGACATAAAAGATATTGACTTAAATTTAATTAAAACTATAACCATTTCCGACCTTTATGCTTATCTTGTTTTTTGCAAAAACGAGCGCGGAAATAACGCAGCAACAAGAGCAAGAAAAACTTCTACACTTAGAATATTTTTTAAATACCTATGTGAACAAACGCATCAGTTGGAAACTAATCCTGCACTTATGCTTGAAGCCCCAAAGGTAAAACAGTCACTACCAAAACATTTAACCCTAGAAGATTCTATTGAACTTTTAAACTCGGTAGACGGTCCTAACCAAAAGCGCGATTTTTGTATTTTAACACTCTTTTTAAACTGCGGTTTACGTTTAGCAGAGCTTTGCTCACTCAACGTTGGCAGCATTAAACCCGACGGCACTATGACTGTAATTGGTAAAGGTAATAAAGAAAGACTTGTATATTTAAATGACGCTTGCCTTAACGCTGTTAAAGAATACCTTGCAGTTAGACCTACGGAAGATATAAATTTTGCCGACCGCAACGCTTTATTTATTAGCCGAAACCACCGCCGAATAAGTAACAAAACTGTTCAGCACATAGTTAAAACTTATCTTGAAAAAGCGGGTCTTGGCAATCAAGGTTTTTCAACACATAAACTAAGACACACAGCCGCAACGCTTATGTATCAGCACGGTGAAGTAGATATACGCGTTTTAAAGGATATTTTAGGGCATTCTAATCTTGGTACAACCCAAATTTACACCCACGTATCTGATAGCCAAATAAAGAATGCTATTGATTCTAATCCGTTAAGTAATATTAAGAATAAAAAATAACTACGATAGATAATATAAAAGTTTAAACGGATTCGGTTTTCCGAATCCGTTTTTTATGCTATAAAGATTTCTCGCATACGCTTGAAATGACATAGAAACCGTCACCCCGAGCGTAGCCGAGGGGTCTTTCAAAAGATTTCTCGCATACGCTCGAAATGACAACGATGTGTCAATATTGATCGTATATAGGGACAGGCATCCTTGACTGTCCATTATTCAAGATGTTTTTCAAAGGACAATCCGGAGGCTTGTCCCTACAATGTGTCATTATTGCTTTTGTGTAGGGGACGGTGCCCACAACATCCCGTTTATTTTTGCACACTCTTACGGGTGGTCGAAGGCTCCCACCCCCTACTCTTCTATTTGCAATGTATCATGGTATAGAACAAGGAACTACCCTACACACAATCAGTAAAGGAATTTCGTAGTGGCGGTTATCAACCGCCCGTGTCGTCAACCCTAACACTGTATGGTAATTACCACCCTGTCATTGCGAGCCAATTTATCGGCGTGGCAATCTTTTAAATTGATAAAAATTACTACTAGACTGCTTCGCGACTTCGTCACTCTCAATAACGGAGTTATATATAATATGCCATACTAAAAGCAAAACTGACTCGGTTAAACCGAGTCAGTTTTATGTTACAAAAGTTTAGAAACAATTGTGATTTACGCAATAATTCCAAGTAAAATCTTGCAAAGAGCTTTAACGTCATCAACATCAACTACGCCGTTACCGTCAATGTCTGCTCTCTTAATGATGTTAGCATCGGTAGTATTAGCATTTTCTGAAGCGAATACTAAGTCGCGAATATCAACGTCGATATCAGCATTAGTGTCGTTTTCTACCCAAACACTATATTCGCCTACACCTACAGTAAAGGTTTCAGCATCAGTTTTAATAAGTTCCTTAGTTACTTCATTATAAATACAAAGTACTTCGCCTTCATCTAAACCGTTTACAGTATAAGTACCTGCGGTAGAAGTGAAACCAATAAGCTCCTTATTAGATGTATTATTATTTATAATATAAGTTTTTAATGGATTTCCTGCAGTGTCAACAAGGGCAGCAATATTAGTCTTTGTTTTAGCAAGGTCAACATTAACAGAATTTATAATCTGAATAGCGGTGTTAGTAGAATAAGCTGATTTACCCGCTTGCAAAATAACAGCTACAGCATTCTTAATATTAACGTTTATATTTCCGTTGAAAGTTGCATTCGGATTTGCGAACTGAGAACCAATTGTAATAGTATTTGTTCTTGTGTTATCAACGGTAATATTAACATCTTTATTGAATTTAGGCATAGACCATTCGCCGCCGATATAAAAACCTTTATCGCCGCCACCGCTATTTTGTTGGAAGTAACTTTCTAAATAAATGTTTACATCTTTATCGAAAGTTCCACCATTAGCCGCAAAGGCATTCCAACGATAGCCTGAGAAGAATACATTTTTGCCAAATGTAACATTTTGACCGTTTAAATTAATCTTTACGTAGCTATCTTTCCATTTGCCTGCTGCTTCATCA
This sequence comes from Acutalibacteraceae bacterium, assembly GCA_045119585.1. Classification (GTDB taxonomy): domain Bacteria; phylum Bacillota; class Clostridia; order Oscillospirales; family Acutalibacteraceae; genus UBA737. Next base: position 2,674 of record JBGVDY010000202.1, read on the forward strand.
TAATATTGCGTTCCATCGGCATTGATAGTAATATTTTCAAATTTTACATCACCTTTAATTGTAAGACCGTGACCTTCTTCACCGATTGTTGCCCTATCAGAAAGCGAAGAAATATCGAGCAAGTAGTCATGAGCAGTCATTACACCTTCATTACCGCCCCAAAGAGTAGTTTTACCGGCAACATGAAGAACCTTGAGGTAAACCGTATCGGTTTTGCCATAACCTGCATTATTAGCAGCAGTAATAGCAGCGTTTAAGGTTGCAAAAGGTTTGCTTGTTGTTTTACCATTATTAGCATCATCACCTTCTGGGCCTACATAGTAAGTAACAGTAAGGTTTGGCTTTTTAGTAAGTACTAAACTGTAACTACCTGATTTAGTAAGAGTGATATGTCCGTTATCTTCCGAACACTTAACGCTTGCATCGTCATCCTTAACAAGCGCAACATCATACATATTAGTATCTACGTTAACTTTAAACTTACCTGTAGTTTTAGTAAACTCAATAGCATCCGCACCATAAGTGTTATTGATTGCATAATAAGGAACTGTTTTTTCAGTATCTTTAATCTTCTTAGTACTAAAATAGTCTACAAAATTAGTTGTAACAGCAGCTTTTCCTGAAGAGTTGATAATCTGTGTTGCAAAATTTTCAGTAAATACACGAGTACCCTTAGCATCAGCGAAACTAACCGAAGATGCACTTTTAACATTAAAGTTGATTGTTCCATCATAGGTTACGGTTGGAGTATCCTCTTT
>JBGVDY010000203.1:0-5621 GCA_045119585.1 Acutalibacteraceae bacterium
GGCGTAAAGATTGCGGTAACGAGCACCTTTATACCCAGCTTTTTAAGCCTCATTGTAGCTTTCAGTCCCTCTTCACTAATCGGGATTTTAACACAAAACTCACCACCCGATTTTTCGTTTAAAAGAACTGCTTCTTCAACAATTTTTGAAGCTTCGGTTTGCACCGTTTGAGCAAAGAAAATCTTATCTGAGCCAATAATGTTTCTGATTTCGTTAACCAAATCCCAAAAGTTTGTTTTTTCTTTTGCAATAATGGTAGGGTTGGTAGTAACACCTGTCAAAGGATAATACTCGTTACAATGTCTTATTGCCTCAATATCCGCTGTATCTAATATATATTCCATAGTATCAGCCCCGTTAAATAATTTTAAAATTTACTATTGCTTACAAATTATTAATAGCACTTTCGTTCTTATATCAAAATTTGCACACATTGTAATACATCACACATTTTATCGTATCATAAAGCTAATGTCAACACAAAATGCTAAAAATTTGCTGTTTTAATTATTCATAATTATAATAACAACCGTTCTTCAAATCAAACTTTGAATAACGTTTTTTATTATGTTATTTTTTGTTTATTATATCTTGTAGCGTTTTTGTAGCATTTATATCGGCTGACGGGATACCTGCAAACGGAAACTCTATTCCCATATTTTCATATTTAGTTTCGCAAATTTTCTTAAATGGCAAAAGCTCTACCTTATCGATTTTATAATCCTTTATAATTTCATATAAAGTATCAATATCGGATTTTGTATCATTAATGGTGGGAACTATAACCTGTCGGATACGGGTTGGGATATTTTGCTCACTCAAATATTTTAAAAACTCAAGTGGAGCATCTATACTGCAACCTACATATTTCTTATAAAGCTCATCAGTTGCATATTTAATATCAAGCATACAATAGTCGGTAAACTTAAGCAGTTCTTTAACACTATCGTTTAAAATACAACCACTGGTATCAAGACAGGTGTTTATACCCTTTTCTTTTGCCTTTTTAAAAATTTCGGTAGCAAATTCTGCTTGTAAAAGTGGCTCACCACCAGAAAGGGTTATACCGCCCGTTTTACCGAAATATTCTTTATAATTTACAACCTTTTCCACAATTTCATCGGCAGTAAACTCTTCGCCGCCATCTATAGCGTGGGTTTCGGGGTTATGACAACAAGCACATCTTAAAGGGCACCCTTGCATAAAAACCACATACCGTATACCGGGTCCGTCAAGCGTACCTAACGACTGCAAGGAACTTATTCTTCCCATTACATAACCTCGTGGAAGGTACGGCTTATAACTTCCCTTTGCTGTTCGCGAGATAACTTATGGAAATTAACCGCATAACCTGAAACACGGATTGTTAGGTTCGGATATGCTTCAGGATTATTATATGCTTCAACCAAAGTTTCGCGGTTAAGTACGTTTATATTGATGTGGTGCGCATTTTTAGCAAAGTAACCATCCAAAATAGCAACAAGATTGTTAACCTGTTCGCCTTTTTCCTTACCCAAGGTTGCGGGAGTTATAGAGAAGGTATTTGAAATACCGTCACGGCAGTCGTCATAACTGATTTTAGCAACCGAGTTAAGCGAAGCCAAAGCGCCGTTCTTTTCGCGGTTATGCATTGGGTTAGCACCGGGAGCAAAAGCATCACCGGATTTTCTGCCGTCAGGTGTTGCTCCGGTATTTTTACCGTACATAACATTTGAGGTAATGGTAAGTACAGATAATGTATGTATAGCATCACGATAGGTAGGTGTTTTACGAAGCTCTACAATAGTTTTATGTGTAATATCCTGTGCAATTGAGTCCACACGGTCATCATCATTACCAAAGGTCGGGAAATCACCCTCAGTTTCAAAATCTACAATATATCCGCGAGAATCCTTCACAGGCTTAACCTTTGCGTATTTAATTGCGCTTAGCGAGTCGGTTATAACCGAAAGACCTGCTACACCGAATGCCATAAGACGCTCAACCTTAGTATCGTGTAAAGCCATTTGAGATTTTTCGTAAGCGTATTTGTCGTGGGTGCGGTGGATAATGTTCATTGTATTAACATAAAGCCTTGCAAGCCATGATAAATATTCATCCACACGCTCCATAACCTCATCGTAATCCAGCACATCACCGTCAATTACTGATTTTTGTGGACCGATATGAATATCACTTGTAGTGTCATATCCACCATTTAAGGCAATAAGCAATAATTTAGGCAAATTACAACGAGCGCCAAAGAACTGCATCTGTTTACCTACGCGCATAGCCGAAACGCAGCATGCAATTGCATAATCATCGCCATAAATCGGGCGCATAAGGTCATCATTTTCATACTGAATAGAATCAGTATCAATAGAAACCTTTGTACAGAACTTTTTAAAGCCGTGCGGCAACGCATTAGACCACAAAACAGTGAGGTTCGGTTCAGGTGAAGAACCAAGCGTATAAAGAGTATTAAGTATTCGGAAGCTTGATTTTGTAACAAGGGTTCTTCCGTCCTCGCCCATACCGCCTACAGCTTCGGTAATCCACATTGGGTCGCCACCAAAAAGCTCATTATATTCAGGGGTGCGAAGATGACGTGCCATACGAAGCTTCATTACAAAGTCGTCGATAATTTCCTGTGCGCCCTCTTCGGTCAAGGTTCCGTTTTTAATATCGCGTTCAATATAAATATCAAAGAAGGTACTTACTCTACCCATACTCATTGCTGCACCGTTTTGCTCTTTAATAGCAGCAAGGTATGCAAAATAGGTCCACTGTACAGCCTCGCGCGTATCCTTTGCAGGTCCGCTAATATCATAGCCATACATCTCGGCCATATCTTTCATATAACCTAAGAATGAAATTTGCTTAAAGAGTTCTTCAGCAAGACGGATTTCTTCAGCGCCAAAGTTACCTTCACCAAGCTTTTCCTTATCCTTTTGTTTCTCTTCAATAAGTCGATTTATACCGTAAAGAGCTACACGACGGTAGTCACCTATAATACGGCCTCTGCCATAAGCATCGGGAAGACCTGTAATAACGTGACTTCTACGAGCTAATCTCATTTCGTTGGTATAACTTCTGAAAACACCTTCATTATGGGTGGTTCTATACTGAAATTCGTTCTCAATCTTTTCACTTAGTTTATAGCCGTAAGCATTGCAAGCCTGTCTTGCCATACGAATACCGCCAAAGGGGTTAATACCGCGCTTTAACGGGCGGTTGGTTTGAAGACCTACTATAATTTCGTTTTCTTTATCTAAATAACCCGGTTCAAATGAAGTAAGCGAAGAAACGGTAGCAGTATCAATATCCAATACACCGCCAAACTGACGCTCCACCATAAATAAAGCGTTAAGCTTTTTCATTAAATCCTTAGTACGCGATGTAGCTTCAGCTAAAAAGGAATCGTCGCCCTTATATTCGGTATAGTTTTGCTGGATAAAATCTCTAACGTTTATTTCATCCTGCCATACACCGCTTTTAAAACCGTTCCAATTTTCGTGTTTCATAAGTTTCTCCTTTATATTGTATATCCTATTTATAGGTCAAAAAAAGCAATCCAGCTTAATTAACTTTAATCAAACTGAACTGCCCAGACGGTCGGCACAAAAACGATATACTCCACTATGGTTACCCATATTTTCCGTCAGTCATATATCGTTACACAAGATATTGTATACCATATTTATCATTTTGTCAATATATTGTTAATAAAAAAACAAATTATTTTGCAACTCAACGTATTTTATGATAGCCTACAGCACCGAAAAAGTCAATAAAATAGTGTTGTAATTTTAATTTTTGTATGATACAATTATTAAAACACATTTTAAGGAGAATTTTTTATGAAAACTGTCGTATCAGTTATAGGTAAGGATACCGTTGGTATTATTGCGGACGTAAGCGCAATTTGTAGTGAATGCAACGCAAACATAGTTGACATCACCCAATCCGTTTTACAGGATATGTTTGTAATGGTTATGCTAACCGAGATAAAAGACATAAACTGCTCTTTTGCTGATTATTCGGCTAAAATGAAAGAACTTGGAAATAAGCGAAACATTGATATTCGCGTTATGCACGAAGAAGTTTTTAATTCTATGCACAGAATTTAGGAGTAAATAATGATTAATCTTAATGATATTATGGAAACCATAAATATGATTTCCGAAGAAAATCTTGACATTCGCACTATAACTATGGGTATTTCGTTACTTGATTGTTGCGATAGCGACCCCGAAAAAGCGTGTGAAAACATTTATAATAAAATCACCCGCCTTGCCGGTAACCTTGTAAAGACAGGCGAAGACCTTGAACGCGAATTTGGTATTCCGATTATAAATAAGCGAATTTCAGTAACACCTATTGCTATGATTGTGGCTTCTTCAGGCGGTGACCCTGTAATGTACGCTAAGACCCTACAACGTGCAGCAGATGCTACAGGCGTAAACTTTATAGGCGGTTATTCTGCCTTAGTACATAAAGGCTTTTCTGCAGGAGATGAAGCGCTTATACGCTCTATTCCAAGGGCATTAAGCGAAACCACCAACGTTTGCTCTTCGGTAAATATTGGCTCTACCAAAGCAGGTATCAATATGGACGCTGTAAAGCTAATGGGTGAAATTGTACGTGAAACTGCAGAAATCACAAAAGACCGCGAATGCATAGGTTGTGCAAAGCTTGTGGTATTTTGTAACGCTGTTGAAGATAATCCGTTTATGGCAGGTGCTTTCCACGGTATTGGCGAGCCCGACTGCGTAATCCACGTAGGTGTTTCAGGTCCCGGTGTTGTACAAGCCGCACTTAAAAAATGCCCTAACGGCACTTTAGGCGAGCTTGCAGAAATTATCAAACGCACAGCCTTTAAAATCACACGTATGGGTCAGCTTGTAGGTAGCGAAGCATCCAAAAGATTAGGCGTTCCGTTCGGCATAGTTGACCTATCTTTAGCCCCCACCCCTGCAATTGGTGACTCGGTTGCACATATATTAGAAGAAATGGGTCTTGAAACCTGCGGTACCCACGGTACCACCGCTGCTCTAGCCATGCTTAACGATGCCGTTAAAAAAGGTGGCGTAATGGCGTCATCCTACGTAGGCGGTCTTTCAGGTGCGTTTATCCCCGTAACCGAAGACGCAGGTATGATTGATGCTGCACGCTCAGGTGACTTGAGACTCGAAAAATTAGAAGCTATGACCGCAGTTTGTTCCGTAGGTCTTGATATGATAGCCATTCCGGGCGAAACCCCTGCAGAAGTAATTTCGGCCATTATTGCCGATGAAGCGGCTATTGGTATGGTAAACTCTAAAACAACCGCGGTTAGAGTTATCCCTGCAATTGGCAAAAAGAAGGGTGAAGAACTTGACTTTGGCGGACTTTTAGGCTCGGGTCCTATAATGGACGTAAACCTTACAAAGAGCCCCAAAAAGTTTATTGATAGAGCCGGTCGTATACCTGCCCCACTTCAGAGTCTTAAAAACTAAATAAATGATATTAACACCCACTGTGATAGAAAATTATCACAGTGGGTTTTTTGATATTTTTTTCATTTTTGCATTAAAAAGCGTTGTTTGTGCATTGTTATATTGAAAAACACTCTTGTTGATTTATTTTTAGTAATAAAGCCA
>JBGVDY010000204.1:0-1653 GCA_045119585.1 Acutalibacteraceae bacterium
TCATATATTTGTAGGGTGTAATACCCTTTAATCTTTTAAAAACTGCAGAAAAGTAATTTGAATCATTGAAGCCACATTTTGCGGCAATTTCTGTTATAGGCATTTTTTCGTGCTTTAAAATTTTTGCTGCTTTTGTAATACGGATATAGTTTATGTATTCATTAATATTTATGCCATTAATCATTTTAAACCGCCTTGAAAGATAACTTGCACTTAAATTGAAATATTTACTTAAAAGCGGTAATGAAAGGTCACCTGTGTAGTTTTGCGAAATATAGTCAACAACCTTTGCAATAAACGGATCGGTTTGTTGCTCTTTGGTTTCTTTAATTCTATAGCGGTCAAGATTTAGAAGTAGTTCGCTTATGTAAGTTTTTATTATAAGGTTTTCATATTTGGATGGATTATTCAGTTCACTTGATATTTTATAAAAAATATCATCAACGAGCATTAGGTTTTCTTTTGGAATATGTATAATATTATCTCTACAAAGACTTTTAACAATGGGATTTAAGTCTTCAAAATAAAGGTTTTCATCGAAGACAAGTAAAAGCCTTTCGCCGTGAAGGCAATCCGGATAGTCGGTGCTGTGGAGTGTATTCTTTGGCACAATCATTAAATCTCCCGGGTTTAGAGAAAACGATTTATTGTTAATAAAGTATTTTACGGTGCCATCTAAAAGATAGTAAAGCTCTATATTGGTGTGATAATGCAAAGGGCGATATTTTTTGCTGTTTTCAACTCTCTCGCGTTGTAAAAGTTTACGCTCTACAATTAGAACTGCCATAAAATCAACTCCTAAAAATATAGTAACATACAATTTTTGAAATGACAACAAAATTTTTGTGTTTTCAAGTATTAAGGAATTGGGAAATGTAAAAAGAGGTCAAAATGACCTCTTTAACTTTTATGGTTTTATAATTTCTCGGTTTGACTGGGTGTTACTCCAAATAGCTTTTTGTATTGCTTATAAAATCCCGAATAATCCGAAAATCCTAAATTTAAAGCAACGTTGGTGGCGGGAATACCGCTTAGTATTTGTTGGCGCGCTACAACCAGTCGTTTTTTTAAAACGTATTGATAAAGCGGAATTTGCATCTCTTTTCTAAAGTTGTGCTGCAATGTGGAGATCGAGACATTTAATTCATTTGCTATATCACCGGACGTAAACGGTTTTTTTATGTTTTGGTTTATAAATTCTACTGCCATACTGGCCAAATGCCCATGCTTTGTTACGGCTATGGCAGCTTCTTTTTGTGGTAGAGCATCGGTTATAAGTGCCAAAGTTGATTTAAGTATAATATCGGTGTCTTCTACTTTGTTCTTTGCTTTATGTATTAAAATACTATATAGTGTTTCAATTTTTTCATCAATCTTGAAAACCTTTACTTCAGATAAATCAGTTTGTAAAAACGGTGTGTTATCAAATTGAAAAACACATCGCAAATAATCGTTTTCATTTCCATTAATAACTAACTGGTGGTAGGTTTCTTTAGGGATTAAAATAATAGAATTTGGCTTGATTTCCATATTAAGTTTGTCGGTAATTAAATGCGCATTACCGGCTAATAACAAAATTATTTCGTAAAAGGTATGAAACTCTTTGCCTATAGCTCTACTTTTGCCACAGGCATAATAAAAATATATATTGTT
>JBGVDY010000205.1:0-1563 GCA_045119585.1 Acutalibacteraceae bacterium
TGCATAAACGGTTGGTCTTCTTCCTTCATGTTTTCGCGTTCCTGATAGATGTAGTCACCTACTTCATTCACGTCTGCGAAACGGTCGTTCAACTGAATACGTGTTTCAGCACCCATCTTAGCTTGAAGTTCTTGAGTAGGCTTACCAATATAGATAAACGTTACCAAAGACTTCTTTTCCAACTTTTCCAATTCAGTGGCTGCCGGTGTCTGGAATTGAACCTTTAATGTTACTTCACGCATAGTTGTTACAATCATAAAGAAGAACAACATAGTAAAGATCAAGTCAGGCAAAGACGAGGTATTCAATTCTGGCATCCCTTTTTTACCGGATTTATTAAATTTTCCCATAATTATTTACCTCCATACTTTTTAGGTTCAGCTTCAGAAATCTTCTGAGGATAGTAATCACGAATAGCCTTTTGTTCATCTTCAGAACAGTTAAGGTATTCCTTACCGAATCGCGCCAATGCCATCTCGTTTCTCAACTCGTTATACGCAGCAACCAATTCATTCTGCACATCGATATAAACTTGATAGCTTGTACCCACGTCATTAGTCACAGAAATAACGTGCTTTTCAGTAACCATACATGCACCGCCCAACAAAGGAATATCCTTTACGTGCTTTTCAGGCAGGTTAGCATCATCATTTGGGTTAGCTATAAATTCTTTTGCTTTCGCTCTCAGTTGCGCAACTTCCATATAATCAGATCCCACCATCAACTGGTTGTCCTTATTGATACGGACCTGAAGGATGTTTCTTTCCTTTACAATAATATTATCTTGTTGCATATTTGGATCTGGCGGTGGCGGCAAACGTCTTGCCAAACCCTTATCAGTATCCATAGATGTTGTTGTAAGGAAGAAGATAAGCAACATGAAGGCAATATCCGCCGTAGAACTGGAATTAATTCCCGGCATCGATCTTTTCTTTCTTGCCATTTTACTTAACTCTTTTTAATCCAACAATAATATTATCTCTTGAAAATACCGCTCAAGTTAATCAAAGTTGCCAAACCTGTTACAGCCAACAAGAAGTACATTACGTAAAGCATCATATCTGTGAGCTTCAACCACATAACATCTGTGTACTGTGAACCGTCAGCCATTGTTAATGGAGCTTCTGATGCAATAGCATAAGCACCACCGATAACTGCAGCAAACAAGACCAAAGCAACGATTGACTTAACTGCACCCTTCGGATCGTCTTTTAAACCTGCAACGAACTTTACAATCGCGCCAATGATTGTTACCAACACACAGATACCTGTCATCGCATACATAAAGATAATCAGGGTTTCAGTGTGTTCTGGGGCATTATATTCGCCCATTGGATTATTGTATCCTACACCGAAGAACAATCCCAGCACGAGCAAAGTCAATGCAATCAGGACGTAAAACAGGTAATAAGATACCTTATACGATAATTTAGCCATTTTTCTAATGTTTTAGATGATTAGATTCGGGTAGATAATTACTTCTTGTACTTCAAGTTGTACTTCATGATGATATCCAACAAAGTGATAGAAGAATCTTCCATTTGGCTTGTGATTTCTTCAATC
>JBGVDY010000206.1:0-3309 GCA_045119585.1 Acutalibacteraceae bacterium
GATGCAGTTGCTGAAAATGATAGTTTAAAAAATGATTATTTTAACGCTTTTAAAGAATTAAATTCAGTTCGAAAAGAATTACAGTCTTTAGAAATTGATGAAGATGAAAAGCAACGAAAAATAGATACTTTAAAATATCAAATTAACGAGCTTGAAAACGCAAATATTAAAGTTGGCGAATACGATAAGCTTAAACATATGCTAAATATTGCAGAAACAAAAGAAAGAACCTTTAACGTTCTTAATTCGGCTTCATATTTAATTTCGGGCAGTGATGATGCTGATGGCGCTATAACAAAACTTAACAATGCATTGAAACTTTTACAGTCACTTAAAACCGAAGGGTTCAATGCTTCAATTTCGGCGCTTTCTAATGCTATTTCTTCTTTGGAAGATGCAAGAACAGAGATTGATTCTTTTACTAATAATACTGAATATTCCGAGCTAAATCCTGATGAAATAAATATTAGACTTGATTTGCTGTCTAAACTTATGGTAAAATACGGTTCGAGTGAAGAAAAAATGCTTGAATATTTAGATAATGCAAGTACTGAACTTGAAAATATAAAGCGTTCGGATAAACGTATTGCCGAGTTATATGTTCTACTTGAACAGAAAAAAGATGTTTTAATTTCTAAGGGAGCAATTCTTACAAATTCGCGCAAATTGGCAAGTGAAAAATTTGCAAAAGACGTTTCAAACATTTTGGTTTATTTAAATATGCCTAACATTAAATTTGAAGTTTCACTCACTTCCGGCAGATATACAAAAAATGGTTGTGATACGGCTGAATTTTTGATTTCTGCTAACAATGGTGAAAGTTTAAAGCCCTTACATAAAATTGCATCAGGCGGCGAATTATCGCGTGTAATGCTTAGTATTAAAAGCATCTTACTTGATAAAGACAATGTTGGTACAATGATTTTTGATGAAATTGATACTGGTATCAGCGGCTTTACCGCAGGTAAGGTTGGTAATCAACTTAAAAAGGTTTCAAATAATCGTCAAGTTATTTCGGTTACACATTTAGCTCAAATTGCTGCTATGGCTGACGAGCATTTACTAATTGAAAAAACTTCAAAAGATAACCATACCTTTACAAGCGTAAAGGCGCTTAACTATGAATCTCGTATTAATGAGATTGCACGTATTATGTCGGGTGCAGAAATTACTGAAAATTTATATAATTCCGCAAAGGAACTAATTGATAGGAGCAATTTATTATGAAAATTTATGAAGAATTAGTAGCTCGTGGTCTTATTGCACAGGTTACAGATGAAGATGAAATCCGTGAGCTTATTAATGAAGGTAAAGCCACTTTTTATATTGGCTTTGACCCTACTGCAGATAGTCTTCACGTAGGTCACTTTATGGCACTATGTCTTATGAAGCGTTTACAAATGGCAGGTAATAAGCCAATCGCTTTGATTGGTGGCGGTACAGGTCATATTGGTGACCCTTCTGGTAGAACTGATATGCGTTCTATGATGACTGCAGAGCAAATTCAACACAACTGTGACTGCTTTAAAGAACAAATGAGCAAATTCATTGAGTTTGGCGAAGGCAAGGCGCAAATGGTAAATAATGCTGATTGGCTTTTAAAGCTTAATTACATTGATCTTTTACGTGAAGTTGGTGCTTGTTTCTCGGTTAATAATATGCTTAGAGCTGAATGCTACAAGCAACGTATGGAAAAAGGTCTTTCTTTCCTTGAATTCAATTATATGATAATGCAAAGTTACGACTTTTATCATTTGTTTAAGGAATACGGCTGTAATATGCAGTTCGGTGGTGACGACCAATGGTCTAATATGCTTGGCGGTACTGAACTTATTCGTAAAAAGTTAGGCAAAGACGCATACGCTATGACTATTACCTTGCTTCTTAACTCTGAAGGTAAGAAAATGGGTAAAACCGTTGGTGGCGCTGTATGGCTTGACCCTAAAAAGACAAGCCCTTACGAATTTTATCAATATTGGCGCAACGTTGCCGATGCTGATGTTTTAAAGTGTATCAGAATGCTAACCTTCTTACCGCTTGAAGAAATTGATAAGATGGATACTTGGGAAGGCTCACAACTTAATACTGCTAAAGAAATTTTGGCATTTGAACTTACAAAATTAGTTCACGGTGAAGAAGAAGCAACAAATGCTCAAAATACTGCGCGTGCAGTTTTTGGTGGCTCAGGTTCTCACGAAAATATGCCAACTACTGAGCTTGCAAGTGAAGATTTTAACGATGGAAAAATTGGTGTTCTTGCAATGATGGTAAAAGCAGGCCTTGCAGCATCAAACGGTGAAGCTAGAAGACTAGTCCTTCAAGGTGGCGTTAGCATTAACGACCAAAAAATTACAGATGCGACTTATTCATTAGCTATGGATGATTTTAATGAAGAAATTATTCTTAAAAAAGGTAAAAAGAATTTTGTGAAATATATTTTAAAATAATATAAATTAAGGCTGACTCTTAGTTGAGAGTCAGCCTATTATTTTGCATAAAGTAAAAATAATTGCTAATGTTAAATATAAGGAGTGATTATTTTGACAAACTTTAAAGAAAGCGAAACCAAAACAAATTTAATGCGAGCCTTTGCAGGTGAGAGCCAAGCTAGAAATCGTTATACTTTTGCGGCAAGTATTGCTAAAAAACAAGGTTTATACGTTATTGAAGCTGTATTTAATTACACTGCAAATCAAGAGTTGGCACACGCTAACGTATTTATGAAGCATTTAAGCGAACTTAATGGAGAAACGGTTCAAATAGATGGCGGTTATCCTGTTGAAGTTACTAATTCGGTAGTTGAATTACTGGAAAATGCATTTCATAACGAAACCGAAGAATATAGTGATATTTATAAAACCTTTGCAAATAAAGCAAAAGAAGAAGGCATATTACAAGTAGCGTCATCTTTTGAACAAATTGCTGATATTGAAAATGAACACGCAAAGCGTTTTAAACTTTTTGGCGATTTATTAAAAGAAAATAAATTATTCGTTAATGATGTAGAATGTGATTGGGTATGCCTTAATTGTGGCAATATTTTTAATGGAAAATCAGCACCGGAGGTTTGTCCTGTTTGCTCACATGCGAAAGGCTATTTTATTCGATTAGAATTGGCGCCATACACTTCAAAATGTAATAACTAGCATAAAACCCTAATGTAATTTAATGTACATTAGGGTTTGTTTTTAATTATTTTCTTGATATGAAACAGAATTTAAGAAGTTTTTCGGAGTCATTTTTGTATGCTTTTTAAATACTCGACAAAAATACTGAGGATTATCAAAACATAAAAAGTCAGAAATTTGA
>JBGVDY010000207.1:0-1857 GCA_045119585.1 Acutalibacteraceae bacterium
CCCAGGCGAAAATTCGGTAGGTCTTACTATTGACGGTGTTGGTGACGTTAATCTTCGTATGTCTATTTACTTCTTTGAAAAAGTAAATGCTGCAGGTATTAAAACTCACTTTATTGACGCAAACCTTAACGATACCACTATGGAAGTTCTTCCTGCAAAGGTTTTCGGTCACGGTCTTGAAGTAATTTGTCGTTATAAAGCAGTTGGTAGCTTTATCCGTCGCTACGGTGACTACATTGAAGAAGGTGCTGACCTTCCTGCTTACGTTGAAATGACATTTAAGAATGACGAAAAGGGTGACCCGCTAGTAATTAAAGATGCTTTAGTTGCTTTAGGTGTTATGACTGAAAAACAGTACGACGATATTAAGGTTATGACTCAACAAATCACCAAAATCGTTGCTGATGACCTTAAAGAAAAAGGTCTTGACCTTTATGATATTAAATTTGAATTTGGTTACGATAAAGACGGCAGCGTAATGCTTATTGATGAAATCGCTTCCGGTAATATGCGTGTTTACAAGGATGGTCAGTACATTGACCCAATGACCTTGTCAGAACTTTTCTTTGCTTAATTTTTAAGTTTGTATTTTTAAGGAGTATTTATGGGCGGTTTTTTTGGAGTAGTCAACAAGAATGATGCCATAAGCGATGTGTTTTTTGGCACCGACTACCATTCACATTTAGGTACTCGTCGTGGCGGTATCGCAGCATACGATGAAAAAAACGGTTTGCAAAGGGATATTCATAACATTGCGAATGCCCCTTTTAGAACAAAATTTGAAAATATTTTCGATGAAATGTCAGGTAATTCAGCCATAGGTTGTATTAGCGATTATGAACCTCAACCACTTCTTATGCGTTCGCGCTTAGGTGCTTTTGCAATTTCTTTCATTGGCACAATTAACAACGCTGATGAAATTATTGAACAATGTTTAAGTGTTGACGGCAAACATTTTGCAGCTATGTCAGGTGGTAAAGTTAACTCGGTTGAACTTGTTACCTCGCTTATTTCTTGTAAGGATAGTTTTACCGAAGGCATCAAATATGCACAAGAAGTAATTGATGGCAGCACTTCAATTTTAATATTAACTGAACGCGGTTCTATTATTGCTGCTCGTGACAAATATGGTAGATTGCCTATCCTTATTGGTCGTAGTGAAGACGGCTATGCCGTGGCTACTGAATCATTTTCATATCAAAAACTTGGTTATAACGATGAAAAAGAATTAGGTCCTGGTGAAATTGTTGAAATAACCGCCGACTCTTTAACTATTTTAGAGGAAGCTCAAAAAAAGAAAAAGATTTGCGCTTTTCTATGGAGTTATTACGGCTACCCCACTTCTTGTTACGAAGGCGTAAACGTTGAAGTAATGCGCTATCGCAACGGAGAAATAATGGCTCGTAACGATAAAGCAAATAATATAGCTCAAGACATCGACTACGTTGGTGGTGTACCCGATTCGGGCACACCACACGCAATCGGTTATGCAAATAAAAGCGGCAAACCGTTTGCCCGCGCTTTTATTAAATACACTCCTACCTGGGCAAGAAGTTTTATACCCAAAAGCCAAAAGGAACGTAGCCGTATTGCTAAAATGAAGCAAATCCCGATTCACGATCTTATAACCGATAAAAAACTTTTGTTTGTTGATGATTCGATTGTTCGTGGCACACAGCTTAAAGAAACTGTCGACTTTCTTTATCAAAACGGTGCAAAAGAAGTACATATGCGTTCAGCATGTCCACCACTTTTGTACAGTTGCAAATTTTTAAGCTTTTCACGAAATCAAAGCGATATGGATTTAATAGCAAGACGTGTAATTTTAGAGCTTGAAGGCGAAGAAGGCTTCAAACA
>JBGVDY010000208.1:0-5095 GCA_045119585.1 Acutalibacteraceae bacterium
TTATTATTTTTATTGTTCGAATTATACTAAATGAATATTTTGTATAATTTAGGGTAGAGGTTAAACGTTCTTTTTATTATAATAATTACAGGTATATATACACCTGTAATTATTATAATATAGTTTATTCATACTTATTAAGTATTATTTATATAAAGAAAATAATCAATGTCCACTTAAAATTGTTTTCTACAGATAATCATAGCTTTACTATAATAATTTTAAAAATTATTGTTCATATTCCTATTTTAAATAAAACTTTATTATTCATTATAAATATTTTAAAAAAGTCATCTGATAGAAAAATTTTTATCTATACTTTATATGTTGGAAAAATTTCTATCGCCTGAGAAACAGACTAAAAAATTACTGTTTTTATTGAAATAATGTGTTTATATTATTTTTGCAAAAATAAGTTTTTTTGTTATATTTGAAGAAATTTATAAATATAATCAATGATTATAATTATATAACTAAGATTTTCGTAATTGCGATTAACTACCGGATTACACCTTATTTATTTTATTATATTTAACACTATTTGCTAAGCTTTACTCCTAGAAAAAATATAGTAACAGTTCTTTAAAATATTGAATATTTACAACTTGTTAAAATATTAACAAAGATATATACCCTATAAAAAAGATACCTGTCCGCCTAATAATTTGATTAATAAAATAACAGTTACAATAATTACTAAAATTGCAATAAAAAACGTAACGAAGCTTTTGGTTTTATTAGTATCGTTATTAGTTTCTATAGTCTTTACTGCACCGGCTTTTTTAAGTACTCCCCTAACAGGCTTATATATAGCCACAGTCGCTGCGGCATTTATAACCGCTTTGCAAAAATTAAACGGTAAAAGCAGTGTTGGAATCATAGCAATTACTGCTTTTGAATCAACAGTTGGTATATAAAGTGGTGTTATAAGAATATTTGCGAGTGACATTATAACGCAAACACCAATAACCGACGAGCAAACACCTATTATAGCGCCTGAAAATGTTCTTTTATACTTATAAACTATACCTACTAAGAATGTGAATGTTGCCGAAGAAAGAAAATTCATAATAAGGCCGTAAAAACCTGTATCGCTTACCGAAAAAAACTCTAGAAAAGCAACTATTCCAGCTGATACAATTCCGTATAACGGGCCATACATCAAGGAAACTACCGCAATAACGGTATCCTTTAAATCAAAGGATAAATGTGCTACCTTAAAGCGTAAAACGGCGGTCATAATAAATGCCAATGCACAAAAAACACCGGTAACACTAGCCTTGACTATTTTTTCTTTTTTCATAAAAACACCTCAAAAAACCCTTGTTATAAAAAATATAACAAGG
This sequence comes from Acutalibacteraceae bacterium, assembly GCA_045119585.1. Taxonomy (GTDB): domain Bacteria; phylum Bacillota; class Clostridia; order Oscillospirales; family Acutalibacteraceae; genus UBA737. The sequence goes on from JBGVDY010000208.1 coordinate 1,347, forward strand.
GCTAAAATATAAATTATATATCTTCTTTCATCCCGACTGTACGGTCGGCTTTGGAATTTCACCAAATCAGCCTTTCGGCTCGCGGGCTATACCGCCGGTGGGGATTTTCACCCCGCCCTGAAGAACTCTTTTTTAATATTATACTACTGCATTATATGTTTGTCAATCACTTAAAGTACATAAATAATTGACACTTAATCATACCGTTATAAAGTTTGCGGCGTTTATCAGCTTCCTTACCATAGAATTTTTCAAATTCATCGTGAGGGCTAATAACGTAATATTTTTGTCCATCACCTGATAAAAATTGCTCGCCCATAACTTTATATAGTTCTTCCGCAGCTTTTACGTCTAAAAGTCGCTCGCCATAAGGTGGATTAGTTACAGTAATACAGCGTTCTTTAGGGGCAGAAAAATTTCTAACGTCCCCTACTGCAGCTTTCACATACTTCTCTACACCTGCTTTTTTAGCATTAGCTAGAGTTAATTCAACACAATTTGGGTCAATATCAAAGCCTTGTGCTCTAAAATCAACGTTTTTAAGAATCAAATCCTGTGCGCGCATACGTTCGGTTTGCCAAATCTTTTTGTCCAAAAAGCTAAAACGTTCTGCTGCAAAAAAGCGCCTCAGACCGGGTGCTGTTTTAGTAGCCATTAATGCTGATTCTATAAGTATTGTACCACTACCACAAAATGGGTCATAAATTTTAGTGTCGGGATAAATTCTAGCTAAATCACACATTGAAGCAGCAAGAGTTTCCTTAAGTGGTGCATCGTTAGAAGATCGACGATATCCTCGTTTATGAAGTCCATCGCCCGAAGTGTCAATCATCATTGTAACAATGTTTTTATGAATAGAAAAACGAATTTTATATTCCGTACCTGTTTCTTCGAAATAAGAGATATTGTACTTCAATTTCAAGCGCTCTACAATTGCTTTTTTAATAATTGACTGACAATCAGGAATACTGAAAAGTTGCGAATTAATGCTCCAACCATTTACGGGAAACGCATCATTCTTACCTATAAAATCTTCCCAAGGAAGTGCTTTAACACCATCAAAAAGTTCTGTGAAAGTTACTGCAGAAAATTCACCAACATTTATAAGAATTCGTTCTGCAAAGCGTGAACAAATATTAGCACGAGCTAACATATTAGGTTCACCCTCTAATAAAACGCGTCCATTTTCTGTATTAATATTTTCAAAACCCATACGGCGAAATTCATCTGCCGCAATTTTTTCAACACCAAATAAACATGGTGCTACTAACTTAATACTATTCATTATTACTCCTAAAAAAAGCGAAACCATAAGGCTTCGCTTAAAATTATTTTACTGCGCGACGCTTACTGCGTGGATTATCATGATTTTTACGTTTAAGGTCAGAAAATTTTTCATCACTTGATTGCTTGAATTTATTCATCATTTCTTCAAAAGATGCGGGCTCACTTTTTTTAGAAGTCCATGTATAAGAACCATCAGGTTTAGGTTGAGTAAACGTTTTACGCTCTTTATTATAATTTTTTGGTCGTTCTTCAGCTTTTTTAATACTTAAAGCAATCTTACCGTCATCACCAATGTTTAATATTTTTGCTTTAACGGTATCTCCAACTTTGAAAATTTCGTTAATATCTGTTACATAGGTATTAGAAAGTTCAGAAATATGTACCATACCTGATTTACCATCACCCATATCAACGAATACGCCAAAGTTTGTAATGCCAGTGATTTTGCCTTCAATAATTTCTCCCACAGTGAGTTGCATAGATTGTGAAAATCCCCCTAAAAGTGTTTAATTGCCTGAAATATCGATAAAAATTTGCTCATCAGAATATATGTAACCTAATCTTTCACGAGCAGCTTTTTCGATAATTTGTTTATTAGATTCATCTTTAAGCAATTCTTTTAATTCTTCAATGCTTTTTTGTTCATCCGAGTATAATAGTTTTAATTCTTCAAGCTCTTTTTGGCTTTTGTCAAGCGTAGACCAAAGATTAGATAATGTTGCAACCATATAAACACAAAAAGCCAAAATTATAACTTTTAAAATTATACTTCTTTTTTGTTTAGGCTTACGCTGCATAAATACTCCTAACAAATTAAATTGATTTTCTATTAGTATACAACAAACTGCCAAGTTTTTTCAAGCCTTTTTTAAAACATTTTAAGTTATTTTTTAAAAAAATAATAATAAAATAATCAATTTTACCAATAATTATGTAAAATCCAATTAAAATAACATTTCCTACACTGAATATCACCTTTAAAATAAAGGTAACAGCCACAATATAATATTTTGAAATTGTGAATAAAAATAGCAAAAAACCCAAAAAAATTCCAATTAATATATATGCCCTTACTTCCCCGTTTGTAATTGACAATAAGTATATAAAAGTAAGTAATGTAGTAAATATAAAATAAACTATATCCTGTAAAAAAACTAATAAATTGGATTGTGGTTTTACAATTCTATACGCGCGAAATAAATCATAAATTAACGCAAAAATAACTCCTAAAATAATAGAATATAGAAAACCTACAACTTGAGACGTATTACTTATTTCCCACATAAATTACCTGAAAATTTTAGCAATAATAGATTGTTTAGTATCATCAACCGTGTATGCAATTGCGTGCAATTTACCTTCTGCAGTGAGTTCACCGGTGGCCGTATTGAAGTTTTGTATATGAAGCCCTTCTCCTTTAATTGTCAATTTTCCAAGTTTAGTATTAAGTGTTATTGTTTCATCATCAAATCCTAAACATTCATTAACTCCTGACAAATTAATTACCTTTCGGTTTTCAATAATTATACTGCCACACAAAATATTGTTACTTTCTTGCATAATAAAACACCCCTTAAATATATATTTAAAGGGTGTTATTATTATTCCTCAACACAGTACATTAAGGATGCATCATTTTTGCCTATAATTTCAGTAACAAGTGTAACCTTTGCTTTAAAAATGCGTGTACCAAAAGATATTTCTAATAAATCGCCAACCTTAACGTCGTAAGAAGCACGGGCAACTTTTCCATTTACTAAAACTCTTCCGTTATCGCAAGCTTCATTCGCAACAGTACGTCTTTTAATAATTCTTGAAACTTTTAAATATTTATCTAATCTCATAATAGTTAAATTATAAGCCGTCCTAATTGGACGGCTTACACAAGTTTTAATTATTTAATTTCGTTCTTAAGAGCTGCGCCTGCTTTAAAAACAGGATTCTTAGAAGCTGCAATAGTGATAGTTTCTTTTGTTTGAGGATTGATACCCTGTCTAGCAGCACGTTCGCGAACTTCGAATGTACCGAAGCCAACAAGTTGAACCTTTTCGCCAGCTTTTAATTCAGCAACAACGGTGTCAACAAAAGCAGCAACTGCTTTTTCAGCGTCCTTCTTAGTAATGTTTGCTTTTTCAGCAATAGATGCAACTAATTCAGTCTTGTTCATTTTTAGAACCTCCAAAAAATTTTTTAACGACTTAATTGTTATATATTATAATGCCAATTAAGCTCATTATTACTTAATATTTATACCATAATTTCACACAAAAATCAATAGAAAATACAAAATTTATTGAAAACGGAAAAATGTATTTAATATAATTGTGCAAAAAGTATACCAAAAGGTGAATTATTTGTCGAAAAGCCTATTAATAAGCGGAAGTTGAGCAATTTCAAACTTAGAAAAAGTTTTAAATACAATTATTGAAAAGATATAAATTATAACTGCAAATATTATCGAT
>JBGVDY010000209.1:0-5788 GCA_045119585.1 Acutalibacteraceae bacterium
TACCGTTTACGAAATAGAGTACGGCAAAACCTATAAATATAACGGCAATTATTCGCAATTTGTGAAAGAAAAAAAGGCATTTAAAGAGCAACAACAAAAGAAATATCTAGCACAGCAAAAGGAAAAAGAGCATTTGGAAGATTTAGCCGAACGTTTTCGCTATAAGGCTACTAAAGCGGCTATGGTGCAAAGTAAATTAAAGCAAATTGACCGAATGGATGAGCTTTTTGAACCCGAAAAAGATAACCTTAAAACCTTCCACGTCGATTTTGAACCGCTGGATATTGGTGTTAAGGATGTTTTATCGGTTACCGATTTGGCTGTTGGTTATGATAGTGTATTATCGGTTGTGAATTTAGAAGTTAAGCGTGGCGATAAGGTAGGTATTATAGGCGGTAACGGACTTGGCAAGTCTACTTTTATTAAAACGCTTATGGGGCAAGTAAAAGCACTTTCCGGGGATTATAAATTCGGTCCGCGTGTCAGCATTGGGTATTTTGATCAACAAATGGCGCAGTATTCGTCTTCGGATACTGTTTTAGAAGACTTTTTGAAAGCTTTTCCAAGTTCTACCGATTTTGAAGCACGTTCAGCTTTAGGAGCTTTTCTTTTTAGCGGAGAGGATGTTTTTAAAACGGTTGATATGCTCTCGGGTGGAGAGCGTGTACGCTTGGCACTTTGCAAAATTTTTAGAAAAAAACCTAATTTTTTAATTTTGGACGAGCCTACAAACCACCTTGATATAGTTGGTAAGGAAACCCTTGAACACATATTAAAAAACTTTTCGGGTACGGTTATTTTTGTATCCCACGACAGATATTTTATAAAAGAAATATCTACCTCTCTTTTAGATTTTAGAAAAGGTCAAACGGAGTATTACCGCTTCGGTTATGAGGAATATTTATCAAAAGCTAAAACCGAAACGGTTAATTTGGTCTCAACCGAGGAGAGACCAAAGGAAAAGAAAGGCTATACAACGCCTTTAAAGGAAAAGGCTAAAAGAGAACGCGCAATAAAGAAAAAGGAAGAGCAAATTGAAGCTTTAGAGTTAAAGATTAGCGAACTTCAAGCCGCGCTCGAACTGCCTGAAAATATTTCGGACTATTTAAAATTATCTGAAATTACAGAACAACTTAATTTAGCGGAAGAGGAATTAAAAGTTGCCTATGATGAATGGGCAAACCTTTAAAAAAGAAAAAGCAGATTTTCTAATAATTAGAAAATCTGCTTTTATGTTTTAAATATTAAATTTTATTGTTTGCTTGCTTCTATAACTTTACTTGCGATTTGTGCAGGAACTTCTTCATATCTTTCAAGCTCTAAAGTAAATGTTGCAGTTCCTTGAGTTATTGAACGCATAGCGGTCGAGAAATCGGACATTTCTGCGATTGGTACTTCGCCTATAATTTCCTGCATTTTGTTTTCGGCAGGATTCATTCCAATAATTCTACCACGGCGTTTGTTTATATCACCGATAACGTCGCCGAGCATTTCATCAGGTACTAACACTTTAAGTGTGCCTATAGGCTCTAATAGTACGGGAGATGCTTGTGGAATACCTTCCTTATAAGCAATGCCTGCTGCCATTTTGAAAGACATTTCTGAAGAGTCTACAGGGTGATAAGAACCGTCATAAAGGGTTGCTTTCAGTCCTACCATCGGGTAGCCTGCCAAAACGCCTTGAACGGCTGAATCGCGAAGTCCCTTTTCAACTGCGGGGAAGAAGTTTTTAGGAACAGCACCGCCGAATACTTCTTCACAGAATACTAATTCTTCACTGTCACAAGGTTCAAACTTAATCCAAACATCACCAAACTGACCGTGACCGCCGGATTGTTTCTTATGTCTACCTTGAACCTGAACGGGTTTGCGGATAGTTTCACGGTATGCAATTTTTGGCTGTTTTAGTTCTGCATCTGCGCCAAACTTACTCTTTAAACGTGAGATTATAACGTCAATATGCTGTTCACCTAAAGCCGAAAGAATAAGTTCTTTCGTTTCTTTATCGGTATGAACGGTAATAGTTGGGTCTTCTTCAGCCATACGGTTGAAAGCACCGGCGATTTTTTCTTCATCGCCTTTAGCTTTTGGATAAACTGCAACAGATAAGGTGGGTTTCGGGAAGTTGATTTCAGCTATAGCAATATTACCCTTTTGAGAAAGAGTATCGCCTGTGATAACGTTACCAAGCTTAGCAACTGCGCCAATATCACCTGCGGTAATAACGGATGCATCTTCTTGCTTAGCGGCTTTAAGCCACATAATTTTAGAAATACGTTCGCTATTTCCGGTACGGTTATTGATAAGTTGTACGTCATTTTTAACAGTACCTGATAAAACCTTAAAGTATGAAAGCTTACCAACAAACGGGTCGGCAATTGTCTTAAATACGCAAAGTGCAGTTTCGCCCGCTGCATCAAATGCACACTCTTCGCCATCGGCGTTAGTATATGTACAAGCATCGGTAGCGGGTAATACGTTAAGTAGATTATCAACCATCATAGGTACGGCATTACCACTTTGTTGAACACCACAATATACAGGACAAATATCGCCGTTTTTAACGCCTGCAGCTAAGCCTTTTATAATTTCTTGTGGGGTGAATTCTTCGCCTGCGAAGTATTTTTCCATTAAATCATCATCGGTAGTAGCGATAGCTTCTAATAGCATACTTCTCATATTATCGATTTCTTCGCTTACGGGCATACGCATTTCTTTAATATCTAAGCCTTCGCAAGCGTAAGCTTTATTTTCTATAAGGTTTATGTAGCATTTAACCTGTTCGTTTTCGATGTAGGGAACGATAACGGGACAAATAACAGTACCGTACTGACCTGCCAACGCAGACAATACACGGTAGAAGTGAGCGTGAGTGGAATCAAGCTTACCTACAAAGAATGCAACGCTCTTATTCAAAGCACGAGCTTTTTCAAAGCATTGTTTAGCGCCTACAGTAAGACCGGATTTACCTGAAATTGTAATAATAGCGCTATCTGCTGCCTGTAAAGCTTCGTGAACGCCTGCTGCAAAGTCAAAAAGACCGGGAGCGTCTATAATATTAAGTTTACTGTCGTTTATTTCAAGAGAGTAAACCGAAGTTGATACTGAATTTTTTCTTTTCTTTTCTTCGGCATCAAAGTCCATAACGGTTGTGCTGTCGCTAATCTTACCTATACGGTCGGTAGCTTTTCCATAAAACAGAATAGCGTCAGCTAGGGTTGTTTTGCCGGAACCGCCGTGGCCTAAAATGGCAACGTTGCGTACGGCATTTTGTGAATAGTCTTTCAATTTGATGCACTCCTTTAAGTGAATATCTTTACAAAATCTAGTATATCACATTATTTTAGTAAATACAACTAAAAATTATAAAATTTATTTAAAAAAACTATTTAAAACTTCTAAATATATGCATATTGCAATAAATTTTACCCTGTTATTTATTGAAAAGATAAAATATAATGTTTCAAAAATTACAAATTGTAAATTTTATGTTTGAAAATTAGTCACAAAAATTACAAAGCTGAAATAAATTGTAACTGAATTGTTTTTGGTATTTTACTGCCTTTATGTGTATAATTAGAATATAAAATTAAAGGAGGCGGTAATATGCGTAAAAATGTAATATTCTCACTTGTACTTGTATTATGTGTTATAGTACTTGCGTTTGCCGCCACTAAAACCGATGCACCTAAAATTCAAAGTAACGAAATCCAAAATAGCGAAGTGCTTAACGTTGCACAAAATGCACACACCGATAACAAGGTTTTGGAAACAAGATTTCTTAATATGCTTAACCATAACTTTGTTTATGATGATGCTTTTTATGATGATGCCGCGTTGGTAAATGATTCTATGCTCGCTTTACTCGACAAGGCGGAAGATTCTTTCATAGACGAAGTTGTTTTAAGCGATTATATTTTCAATATGTACGGCAAAAAGTACGAAACTTTTGATTGCTTGGGTGAAGATTTACCAAAAGAACAAGGCTATGTTTACATTCTTCCAAGGGGATATAGCACGTATAGTCACGAAATTTTAACTGTTACTGATAATAACGACGGTAGTTTTACTGTAATCACCAATGTTGAAATTTCGGGTGCAGACAATACTATCGAAAATGCAAAATGCGAAACCGTATTTTTACAGGCTGAAGATTCGGCCTTCGGTTACAATATAATTTATAGTGATATAATTGACGTAACCGGTGCAGAGGTTGATTGTTAATATTCAAAATTTAACAGGCTTAATCACGATGTGTGATTAAGCCTGTTTTTTATAATCTTATTACATTAGCATTTAAATCTTTACTTGATTCCACTATGTGATTATGACAAGTGAACATCAAAATTTGTCCTTCTTTAGAATAATCATTTAAAAATTCAAGTGCTTTAGTAGTGCGGGTATCATCATACTGTGCTAAAGAATCATCTAATATAATAGGTAGGGGATTATCTTCATTTATAAGCTTTGCCAAGGCAAGCCTTAAAGCTAAGTAGGCTTGGTCTTGAGTGCCGCTTGATAAATAATCAAGTTCTTTGCTTCCAAAGGTGTCGACCTTGTTTACTGCTATATCAAATGATTTTGAAATTGACATTGCGTCATACCTTCCGCCTGTAAGACCTGCGAAAATTTTGCTTGCGCTTTTTTCTAATTCGCTACCGTAACTTTGGCGAACTTCGGCATAAGAATCTGTAAGGGTGGTTAGCGCTATATCCAAGCAGTCGGCATAAGTTTTTTGTGATTCTATTTTTTTGTTTAACTCTAATAATTCTTTTTTAATGCTTTCGCTGTTTTTATTGCTTGTAGTTATGGCTTTAACTTCGGTAAGCAGGGTTGCTATTTTGGTTTTGCGGTCGGTTATGGTTTGCAAAATAGCATCATATTCACTTTTGGCTGCATCAAAGTCTATATTAGTATTGGTATTAAGTGTAGCTAATTTTTCTTCTGCCTGAGTGTAGGAAATGTTGCCAACATCCTTTAAAATGTAGTTGATGTTTTGCTTTAATTCCTTTTGTTTATAAGATTTTTGTTTTATGCCATCAAGTAGTGTAGATATTTCATCAATACCGGCATCTTGGCTTAAGTTAGAAATCAACTCACTTAAAATGTTTTTTTCGTTTTCAAGCTCTAAATTTAAATTTTCAAGCTCTAATTTACCGCTTTTCAGCAGTTCCTTTTGCTTTTCAATTAATGCGGTATTTGTGTTAAGCGCGGTATTAATAGCGGTAAGATTAGCTTTTTCTGAAGCCATTACCGATATAAGCTCGTTTTGTTTTAGTTTTAAATTTAAAATATGAGCTTCTTTTTTAGAGTTGGCTTTTTTGCGATTCTCTGTTGTTATAAAAAATAATGCAATTAATATAGCCACAATTCCTAAATCTAAAAATGTTATAATCGGTTTTATAAAGAATAATATAACTCTTAAAGTGAAGAAAACAGCAGCTAATATAAACCATAAAATATTTGGCTTTTTGGGTGTTGCGTTTTCTAAAGCTTCTATTTCTTGTGTAATAGCATCGCTCTCCATTTGCATATCGCTAAGCTTTTTTGTAAGCTCGGCGGCTTTTTCGGGAGTTGCATCACTTACAGGATTTAACGCTAACTCTAAATTATTTTTAATAAGCTTGTTTTCATTTTGCTTTGATGTAATTTTATCTTTAATATTTTGAATTTTAGAAAGACAAAATTCAACCTTTCTTATAAACATTTCGTCGGCAACGGTGCCGTTTTCTAAAGTAAGGCTTTTGGTAAGAGTGTCAAGCTCGGCCTTTAATTTTAAAAGTTCTTT
>JBGVDY010000210.1:0-1705 GCA_045119585.1 Acutalibacteraceae bacterium
CGGGAAAAGATTTTGAACAATATCATAAATAGAAACATCACTTGAATCAAGTGCACGAATAATAATTACAGTACGTGAAACGTCACTGTTAAAATAAAGTTCACGGGCTTTGATATAAATATCACCGGGAAGAATATTATCAAGAATTATATTCTTAATGAAGTTTGCACGGTCATACTTTTCGTCATAATAAAATTTAATATTAGAGAAAGCCACCGCCAATACATTGGCATACTTAGAAGCCAAAAGATCGTCACCGTCTACAAATACGGCATATTTAGCGCCTTGATTTGAAGGTATAGATTTATAAGTGTAACCACCGTTTGCCTGCGCCTCAAGTGTTGGGGTAAAATCTAAAATAGTTTCACCAATTTTTCCAAGCTCACTTGACGCAATAACAGTCATATTTTCATCTACCACACCGAAGGTACGGTCGATTGCACCTTTCATTTGATGAATAACTCCTTGAAAAAGTCGATTTGCCATAAAAACACATCCCTTTTATAAAATATAAATTATAAACATAATAAACTGATTATATTGTACACTTTTTTGTTGGAATTTGCAAGGGAAATATTACGAAAAGTTACAAAAAAATTACAATTTCCAAAATTTTAGCAAAGTTATATCCATTTTATGCTAAAATTAGTAGCGAATTTTAGAAAAGGTGATGCTTTCATGGCAAAAAATAAAACTACAACGGGTGTTTTATGCGCGTTATTTGCAAACGTTATTTTCGGGTTTAGTTTCTTGTTTTCAAAAACAGCACTATCAGTTTCTTCGCCACTTGTAATTTTGGCATCAAGATTTACTGTTGCTTTTGTATTTTTAAACGTTTTGTTGTTATTAGGCATTTTTAAAATAAACTTTAAATCTCTTTTCAAAAGTCCTACCCTTTGGCTTATGGGATTAGCTCAACCGTTTTTATATTTTATTTTCGAGCTTTATGGTCTATCGCTTGTATCTTCTGCTGTTTCGGGGGTTATAATAGCCTTAGTACCCGTTGCAGTTATGCTTTATTCAAATTTAGTGTTAAAGGAAAAAGCAACTTTAATGCAATGGGTATTTACGTTAATTTCAATTATCGGTGTTTCGGCAATAAGCATTAGCTCTAATAACGGCGAAAAAACGTACACCATAGGTATATTGCTGCTTTTAGGTGCGGTTATTTGTGCTGCGGCATTTAACCTTTTAAGCCGTAAACAATCAAGTGACTTTTCCCCCTTTGAGCGCACCTACGTTATGTTCTTTATTGGGTTTATAGGGTTTAATACAACTGCCGTTATTTCACTAAAACAAAATTTCTTACCCGTTTTAAAGCAAAGTCTTTATCATACAGAATTTATAATATCGGTCATTTACCTTGCTATAATTTCATCCGTATTGGCGTTTTTACTTTATAATTTCGCAACCACTAATATTTCGGCGGTAATGGCATCATCTTTTTCTAATATTATTCCAATAGTTACCGTATTGGCGGGATTATTTATACTGAAAGAAGACCTTAAAATTTTGGATATTTGCTTTTGCGGACTTATAATTTTAGGGGTTTGGGGAGTCAATTATTTTAGCGAAAAAATAAATTTTAAAATTTTTAAAATTAACTATTGACAAATGGGACAAGTTTAGATATAATATACAGGTCGCTGAAATTATGGCTGTATAGCTCAGTTGGCTAGAGCATGCGGTTCATACCCGCAGTGTC